>DOYA01000058.1 GCA_003518755.1 Clostridiales bacterium
TTTGAACCACCTATTATATCAACAAAAAAGGTATATATAATAGATGATGCTGATTTAATGACAAAAGAAGCACAAAATTGTTTACTTAAAACTTTAGAAGAACCTCCGGAATTTGTAACTATTATTCTTATTGGCTCAAATGAATCAAATTTTTTAAGCACTATTAAATCAAGATGTATTACAATAAAATTTGACAATATTAATCACAATGATATTAATAGTTTTTTAAAAGAGAATTTTCCAAAAGAAAATATTTCAGATAATATTATAGAAGCTGCAAATGGTAGCATAGGAAAAGCAATTATATTAAAAGAAAAACAAGAAATATATGCATCAATAGACAAAATATTTAACAATATTGAAGATTTAGATTTAATAGATGCTTTAAATACTGCTGATATTTTATATAAATCACAAGAAGATAAATATGATATATTAGAATATATTAATATAATTTTATATAAAAAAGCTCAAAAAGATTTAAGGTATGTTAATACAATAAATATTGTAGAAGAAACAAAAAAAAGACTAAAAGCAAATAGCAATTATAATATGACAATAGATAATTTAATTATGACAATATGGGAGGAATTACATTGAAAAAAATAGTAGGTATAAGGTTTAGAAAATTAGGCAAAATATATTTTTTTGATCCTCAGTATTTAATTTTAAGAAAAGATGATTTGGTAATTGTTGATACAGAAGATGGAGAAGAAATAGGTATCGTTGCAATTCCAAATAGATCCTTAGATGAGACTAAAATTCCTAAAGAATTAAAAAAAGTAATTAGGCTTGCAAACAATAAAGATAAAAACCATTATGATGAATGCAAAAAGAATGAAAAAAAAGCATTTGATTTTTGCAATACTAAAATAAAAGAATTAAATCTTAAAATGAATTTAACTGATGTTGAATTTAAATTTAATAATTCAAAAATACTTTTCTATTTTACAGCTGATGGAAGAGTTGATTTTAGAGAGTTGGTTAAAGAACTTGCTGCAGAATACAAAACTAGAATTGAACTTAGACAAATAGGTGTTAGAGATGAAATAAAACGTCTTGGTGGAAATGGAGTTTGTGGCAGACAATTATGTTGTTGTTCATTTTTAAGTGATTTTGAAACAGTATCTATTAAAATGGCAAAGGATCAAAATTTATCACTTAATCCTTCAAAAATATCCGGTTGTTGTGGAAGATTAATGTGCTGTTTAAAATATGAAGATGAAGTATACCAAGAAAAACTTAAAAGACTTCCTCATGTTGGCGCAATTGTAAGTACACCAGATGGGGAGGGTGAAATAGAACAAGTAGAAACTTTAGCTGAAAGAATAAGAGTTAAAATCAAAAATGGAGAAGACTATAATCACAAAAAGTATAATATTAATGAAATTAAGGTAATAAAAGATTCTGAAAAAGAAGCAATTGATGAGGAAGAACAAATTAATAAAGCTGAATTAGATGAATTGGAAAGACTTGAAGAAGAGGATATCAAAACAAAAACAACAGATTAAATTGTAAAGATTTTTTAAAAGGAGGTGAAAGTGATGGCTTATAAGATCAATAATGAAGCATGTATTGGATGTGGAGCATGTGTAGATGCTTGTCCAGTTGGATGTATAAAAATCGGAGAAGATGGAAAAGCAGAAATTGATGAAACAATGTGTATTAGCTGTGGCACTTGTGCTGCAACTTGTCCTGTTGGTGCACCAGAAGCAGAATAAAAATTAGACTTGATTTAGGATATAATAGAGCAGGAGCACCTTATGCAGGAAATGCAATTTTCTTGCACTGCTGGAGAGGTGAAGACAAACCAACTGGTGGATGTGTTGCAGTTTCAGAAAATGATATGATAAAAATTTTACAAACTGTTATACCAGGAACATCAGTAACAATATACTAATAAGTATAAAGTAAAGATAAAGAGGTAGAAAAACAATTTTCTACTTCTTTTCTAATATTATAATACAAAAATGTAAAAAATTACAAAACTTACATTTTTTATTATTGACAAAAAGAACATATAAGATTAAAATGTATTATGAAATTAATTTAAACGAAGAAATAAAAGGCTGAGGTAATAAATATGAAAAAACCAAAAGACAAAAAGCTTAGATTTAAAATAGTTTTGATAATTTGTGTTTTTTTATTAATTATAATAACATTATATTTTAAATTTGCTTCAATTAAACAAACTTATGCATTAAATGAATTTGAGTACAAAAAAAATTCTTTGGTTGTAGTTAGTGATGCTAAAAATATTAATATAGATGATATAATTGAAAAAAACATAGAAGGTGTTAATAAAGAAGAAATATATGAAAGACAAGAAGAACTTGAGTATATAACTAAATATAAAAATAATAATGAACTATATATTGGTACTACCGCTGTAACTCAAGAAGGAAGAAACGGTATTCAAACTATTACAATGAAAAAAAAATATGATAAAGAAGGAAATTTTATAGGTGAAGAACAGGTTGGTGCAAGAGTTACTAAATCATCTTTAGATAAAATTATTGAAATAGGAACAAAAGTATATGTAGCACCTAAAGTTGAAAAAAAGTATGAGTCAAATGAGCTTTCATTTAATATGGCATTAAATAAGCCTTCGGGATTGACAATAGAACAATTTAAAAAAGTATTAACAGACAACAAAGATGTAAATAAAATCTTTGAAAATAATTCAGATTACTTTTATTATATAGAAGATGAATATAATATAAATGGAATATTTGTTGCATCAATTGGTATACATGAAAGTGCATGGGGAACATCTAAAATAGCAAAAAATAAATATAATTTATTTGGATATGGAGCATATGACTCAAACCCATATAATGGAGCATATAGCTTTTCTAGCTATTCAGAATCTATTGATTTATTAGCTAGAGTTTTAGTTAAGTATTATTTAAATCAAAAAGGAACATTAATATATGATGGACAAGTTGCTTCTGGAAAATATTATAGTGGAAATACGGTTTCCGCTGTAAATAAAAAATATGCAACTGATAAAAATTGGGCAAATTGCGTATATAAATATATGGAATACTTGTATAATAAGATTTAGTTACTATTACAAAAAAAATTAAAAAACTCCTTGATATTTTTTTAATAGTATTGTATGATATAGAAGATAGTTTTATATTCAAAATGTTACATAGAAAGGAACGGAATAAAAATGAGTAAAACAGTTTTGAAATTTATGATATTCTGTATATTAAGTATATCTATAGTTTTTTTGTTAGCTGTAGAACAGAATACATATGCCTCAAACGATAAACCAATTAATAACAAAACAGAAAGTAGACTGGTACAGCTTAAAGAAAAAGAATTAAGATCTTTAGAAGATTATAAAACAGCATATGGTTCAGATTCATATGGACTTACAGCTTATATATTGCATAGGGTTCAAATATTTAGTATACCATTTTCTATCTTAGGAATTTTAATTGCAGCCATTTATGATTATATCATTGGAGTAAGACATTTGGAAACCAAAGAAAAAGGAAAAGCTTTAATGATTATGTTTGTTACTTTAGGAGTGATTTGTCAAGTATTGCCACTTGTATTTACAATAGTTGTAAAATTTGGAAGGGAGTAAACAAATGAAAGTTTTATTTGCAGTAAATGATGAAAGTATTTCTACATCTATAGTTAAGAAATATCAAAAAGATTATAAAGAGATAATCTCATACAAAAATGTTTATTATTTTAATGCAATAATAAAAGAATTACAAAGGAATAAAAGCTATGATAGGGTTGTTATTAGTGAAGATCTTGAAGAATTCACTAGTTCGAGTTTTGAACAAAAAGATAAATTTATTTTTGATAGATTAGACAATATAAGTGATGAAGCAATCTCTTTAAGTGGAATTGATATACCTATAATTCTAATTTGTTCGGATCGTAGAGCTAAAGGAGAATCTTTATTAGTTAAACTATTTAGTATTAGTATTTATAATGCAATTTTAGGTGACGATAGGTCTATTGATGAAGTTTGTAGATTAATAAATAAACCACGTACAAAAAAAGAAGCTAAATTATATTACAAAATTGATTCAGAAGATGCAAAATATGAAAGAGAAAAAGAAAACGAAGTTAGTGAAGTTGAATTACAAAACATTTTACAGCATTTTAAAAGACTTGGTAAAAAAGAAGATTCTTATGCAGATAGCTTTAAAAAGATCATTACACAATATAATAAAGAGCAACTAAAAATTGTCATAGCCGTTTTACCTGAAAATGTTAAAAAGGTGTTAAAGCAAAATTCAATTGAATATCAAAAAATAGTTCGGATATGAAGCAGAATCAAATAAAGCTTCTGCATATGATCCACATAAAAAGAAAAAAGGAATTGCAAAGACGTTAAAAACAAAACCAAAAACAGGTACAAGTGAAAAATTATTAGAATCAAAAACAAAAGAATTGACAAAGCCAATTGTAGTTCCAACAACAATATCTAATAATTTATATAAAAAAGTTACTCCAGCAAGTATAGTTGAAACAGATGATATTTTTGATGATGAAATTGATGATGATGTACAAAAAATCCTTGAAGAAAAACCAAAAAGAAGAGGTAGACCAAGAAAAACACCAATTAATATTGATGAAAATATTGAAGAAATCAAACCTAAAAAAAGAGGCCGACCAAGAAAAAATCCTATTATAGAAGATGTTGAGAATGAAGATGATATTAAACAACCTATTTATCAAAATGAATTAAATAATGATATTGATGACGAAGAAAATTTATTTGATGATATACTTCCTGGAATTGAAGAAGATTATAATACTCAATATAGTGATGAGGATAATAATACTATTTCAAGTATTGATGATAATGTAAACCAATCTAATATGAATGAATCAGATGAAAATGAGTTTAATTCAGACAATGATATATTAGATGAAAATGATGATTATATTGATAATAATAATGATTTTGATACTATAAATGATTATAATTCTAATGCATTTCAAGAAGATGAAACTTTGGACAATCATGATAATAAATATATGAAGACATATGATAATGTTTTTGATGATGAAGAGTTTGAAGGGTTACTTTCTAAAGAAAAGAAAGTTGTTTCTTTCGTTGGAGCTAGTAAAAATGGAACTTCGTTTTTAATTAATAATGTTGCACTAATTTTATCTAATATGGGCATAAATACTGCAATTTTAGATGCAACAACAAATCAAAATTCGTTCTATATATATACTAAAAATGATGATGATTTAAGAAAAATTGCTTCTAATTCGTTTGATAATTTGATTAATGAAACTACAGAAGGAATTAAAGTTAATAATAATTTAACCGTATATACCACTATTCCAAGTAAAGGAGAATTAATTAATTCTTCTAGACCAATATTAGAAACTCTAATTCGAAACCATTCTTTAGTTTTAATAGATTGTGATTTCAATACACCAATAGAATATTTTGATAAATCGTTAGAAATTTATCTAGTACAATCAATGGATATATTAACAATACAACCACTTACTGAATTTTTAAGAGAACTTAAAATAAAGAATATTCTAAATGAATCAAAGCTTAGAATTGTTCTTAATAAAACACTTAGCCTTAAAGGGGTTAATTCTAAAAAAATAGTTGGTGGGATGTCAAAATATAATGACCCTGAAATGTCGTTTATGACAGATTTATTTAATGCAAATACAATAAAAGTTTCTGCACAAATACCTTTTGATGAAGATGTATATATAAAATATTTAAATAGTATTATTGAATGTGATATACAAATTAATGGATATCCAAAAGAATTTAAACAAAGACTAAACCTTCTTGCGGAATCAATTTACCCTCTTTTACCTGCTGATAAAACAGATAAAAAAGATAAGAAAAAGAGAAATAAAGAAAAAGATAATTTATTTAATAATTCATTTTCACCTGGAATGAATAGTACTTTGGATAATATGAGAAAAAAATATTAATTAAATTGAAATATTGCGGAGGAAATAAAATTGATAATAATAGTAATAATACTTGTTTTACTAATATCATTTCTAATAGTATACAATTTATCATTACATAAAAGAATCCAAGCATTTAAAATGCAAGGAGATAGAATTAATAATCTTAATGTATTACAAGACTTTATAAATATAGTTGGAAGTGATTTAAGTGTTGACAAAAAAATAAAATCAATAAATGATGTAATTATAGAAAAATATCAAATTAAATATTCAACAATTGTAGTATTTGATGGAACTGACTATGTTATTAAAACTTCAAATGTTAGCAAGGACCATTGGGATACATTGAGAAAACTTCATGAGGTGGATATTTTTAAAGATAGTATTACTTCTGCAAGTGCCAAATATATTACGGTTAATAATGAAAATGAAAAACTTCCTTACCAAGAAAAGGAATTTGATAGAGCTAAATCAGCATTGTTTTTCCCATTGTATATTGACAATGTATACATTGGATATTGGATTATTGAAAGTGGTGTACCACATGATTTTGATAATCTTGATACTGTGATTTTTGAAACTGTTAAAGAAAATATTATTTCTGTATTAAAAACAATGGACTATCAGAAGATACTTGAAAGTATAGTTAGAAAAGATTTATTTACTGGTTTGAATTCTGCAGAATATTTATATGGAGAAGGCAAAAAAATAATAGATCAACATACAATATCAAGTATATGTATGTTTAGAGTATCTAATATTGAAAATATTAATAAAATAGCTAGAGAACTAGGAAACAAAGTAATTACAGAAGTTAGTAGAAATGTTAAGAGAAGTATTTCTGATTCATATATTTTTGTAAGATATATGGGACCAAAATTTGTTATTGTTTTTTCTGGAGCAGAACAAAGTGGAGTAATTGATTTTATTAATGAAATAAAGACTTCTACAGAGAGTTTAAAGATATCTTTAAAAGATGATAATAAAGATATTGAAGAACTAACTTTAGATGACATTAATAAGAAAAAAACAAGAAAGAAGAAGAAAAAAGAAGATATTATTGTTAGTCCATCTTTGAACTTTGTTGTTGCAACATATTATAAAGGAACAGGTATAGAAGAAGTTTTGAAAAAAATGGAAAAATATTTAGATGAAGCTTCAAAAGAAGAAAGTCAAATTAATAATATTTAAGGAGGGGTAATATGGATTTAGATAAAACTATGTTTTTTAAAATGGATAAAAATAATGAAACAGATACAAAGAAAATCCTTAAAGAAGTATATGAGTCTTTAGTTGAAAAGGGTTATAACCCTATTAATCAAATAGTAGGTTATATATTATCTGGTGATCCAACCTATATTACTAGTCATAATGATGCACGTACGAAAATTAGAAGTGTTGAAAGAGATGAATTACTAGAAAAAATGGTTAAATATTATATAGGATTAGAAGAATAATGAGAATTCTAAGTATTGATTATGGAGGAATGAGAACTGGCTTTGCTATTTCAGATGAATTAGGAATCACAGCTCAAGGATTAGAAACTATAAACTCAAATGGTAGTGACAAAATTATTTTAAGAAAAATTGATGAATTACTTACAATATATAATATTGACACTATTGTAGTTGGAATGCCATATCATATGAATGGTGATATATCTGAAAGAGCAGAATTAACAGAAAAATTTATTCATAAATTAAAATGTAAATATAATAAAATAAAAATAGATTATATTGACGAAAGACTTACAACAGTATTAGCTCATAAAACAATGAGCTTTTTAGGGGTAAACAAGAATAAAAAGAAAGAAATTGTAGATACTATATCTGCTGTATATATATTAGAAACATATTTGAATAGAAAAGAATAAGTATCATAATAAAGATTTTAATATTAAAAAATATATTAATAAATGAAAGGAGAATAAAATGACTGAAGATTTTGAAGGAGAAGAATTAGACAATATAATAACTTTAAATGATGAAAATGGAAATGAGGTTAAATTCGAATTTTTGGATTTAGTAGAATTGGATAACGAACAATATGTAGTACTTTTACCTGTTCTTGAAGAAGGAGAAGAAGATGACGGAGAAGTTGTTATATTGAAAGTTGAAGATTCTGATGAGGATTCAGATGAAGAATCTTATGTTAGTGTAGATGATGAAGATACACTTATGCAAGTTTTCAATATTTTTAAAGAAAAATTCAAAGATGAATTTGATTTTGTAGATGATGCAGAATAATAATAATAGGAAGGCTTAGATATTTCATCTAAGTCTTTTTTATACTCATGGAGAAGTTTAGATAAAAAAGGAGAAGTGAGAAAAATGAAAAGTTTATCATCTTGGTTATTAGTTATGTTTATGGGAATGTTTTGGATTTTTAGAATAGTAGTTGCATTTCAAGCACAATATGAAAAAGACTTTGGAGGATTTATAGCTTTTAATATGACAGTTGAGGTTATATTATTATTTCTTGCAATTTTATGTATGGCATTAGTTTTAAGAAGAAATATAATTGGTGGAATAATATATCTTGGAGCTTATGGATATTATTTTGGAGGATATTTATTAAGTAATTGTTTGCCAGCACTGATGAGTGGAGAATCTTTAGGTATGTCTACTTTACAAAATGCTATGGTTTGTGCTGTTGGGTTACTTATTGCAATTTTTGTCTTTTTTGATTTATTAATTGCAAGAGTGAGAAAAAGAGATCCAAAAGATAAGAAAACAGACTGGTATTTTCAAAATGAAAAATATGATAGAAAATATGATGAAAGAGCTGACAAAAACGAATATAGGAATTATTAATATTATGTTTTATATAATGTAGGGGCAATTTTAATCGCCCGAAATATATCAGAGATTATTTTAGTAAGCAAGTGATTAGTTGAAATTCACTTGCTTTTATGTTAAAATATTTTTGATTTATATTAAGGCTAAATAATAAAATTAAAGTTATTGGAGAGCTAAATTATGGAAAAATTAAAACCAATTACAATAGAAAATAATGAAAAATATTTAAGACAAATATCAAAAATCGTAGACTTTAATGATCCAGAATTACATAATAATATTGTAGTTTTACAAGATTATTGTATGCAAAATGATGTAATGGCTATGGCAGGAGTTCAGTTAGGTATACCTAAAAGAATAGTATATGTTAAAAACACTAATCTAGAAATATTAAATAAAAGATTAACTGATGAAGGAAAAGAAGAAACAAAGGATTATAATGAAGCTAAAGTTTTAATAAACCCGGAAATCATATCAAAAGAAGGACTTACCACATTTTGGGAAGCTTGTGCATCATGCTCATGGTATGAAAATGGTGTAGAAAAATGGTACAATGGAAAAGTTAAAAGACCTTATAAGATTAAAATTAGGTATTATGATATTTGTGGAAATCAATTTGAAAATGAATTTGAAGGTTTTGAAGCAACTGTATTATGTCATGAAATAGATCATTTAGATGGGATTTTACATAAAGATATTTCAGATGAAGTTTTAGTTTTAACAAAAGAGGAAAGAATAGAATTAAGAAAAAAAGAAGGGTATACTATAATAAGTAAAACAGGAAACTATGAAGAGAATCTAAACAATAAATAGACCATTTCATATTGAAATGGTCTATTTAAAAGAAAATTATGGATTTTTAAACATTATATTAGTTTCTTTTTTCGAAGCTATAATGTATATAATATTAATAATTATCAATATAGATGAAACTATTTTATATGTAGTAAATACAATAAAGAATAGAGATACAATATTACAAACAATTTTTATATTATAATTCTCTACACAAATTGATACTATTAGTAAAATAACAGGAATAATTCTAATTATAATTAGAACAGGATTTGTTATTGTTAATAATGCACAAAACACTAAATCTAAACAACTCCAAAAAAGTGTAATTATGCTGGCTTTATTTATTTTACTCAGTTTTTTATTTTTAGTAGAAATAATTCCAAGTATAAATGTTATAAAAAGTCCTAAAATTAGCAATGGCACCATCCAAAATATAGACCAACCATATACTGGTCCTCCATCTAGTAATTTATAAAGCCAGTAATATGTAAACAGTATAAAAAAAGTAAAAGGAAAAATCAAAAAGCGTAAAGTTATTTTTTTTAAAATTAAAATAAAAATAATAGAATATATAATTATAAAAGGCAATGTAATAGATAAAAAGCTATTAACACAGCTCGATGGGGGACTGCCTTGTCCTTCATGTAGAAAATAGTCATGGTAATTGGTTATAGTAGCATTATAAATGTTAAAAATTAATAGCAATATAGCTATTGAAAAAAGTATATATAATAAAGTAAAGAGATTAAAACTACTTTTGTTATGTATTTGATTATTTTGAATATTTTCAGAAATAATCTCTTGATTTTTATTTTCTCCCATAAAAAATCCATTCCTTTCATCCATTGCTAATATAATCTTATTATAAATATTATATATTAACAGTAAGTAATAGTCAATATAAATAAATTACTCTGTTAGAAGCAAGTGATTGGTTGTAAATCACTTGCTTTTATGTTAAAATAATGAGGATGATGATATTGAGATTATATAAACATATGAAAATTATAAATAAAAGGAGAATTGATAAATGGACAATAATGATTTATTTATATATAAAAACAGTGAAGGTAATATTATTGTAGATGCCATATTTAAAGATGAAACATTATGGCTAACTCAAAAAGGAATGTCAAAAGTTTTTGATTGTAGTACAGATAATATTTCTTTACATCTAAAGAATATTTTTAAAGATAACGAACTAGATGAAAATTCAGTTGTCGAGGATTCCTCGGTAACTGCTTCTGACGGAAAAAATTATAAAACAAAAATATATAATTTAGATGCAATTATTGCTGTTGGATATAGAGTTAATTCAAAAAAAGCAACTGAATTTAGAATTTGGGCAACAAAGATTTTAAAAGAATATATGACTAAAGGATTTGCCTTAAATGATGAAAGATTTATTAGAGGGAATAAATATGATAGCAAATATTTTGATGAATTACTAGAAAGAATTAAAGCTATTCGAGTTAGCGAAAGAATGGCATATCAAAAAATAACAGATTTATTTATTGCAACATCAACTGACTACAATCCGAAGTCAGAAGAAGCATATACATTTTTTAAGATAGTACAAAACAAATTACATTTTGCTATTTCCGGACATACTGCTGCTGAACTTATTTATAATAGAGCAGATTCAAATAAAGAACATATGGGACTAACTAATTGGAAAAATTCTCCTGATGGTTTAATATATAAATATGATGTAAGCATTGCTAAAAATTATTTAAATAAAGAAGAACTAGAAAGATTAAACGACCTAACAAATATATTTTTAGTCTTTGCAGAAGATGAAGCTAAAGAAAGACATGTTATGACAATGCAAGATTGGATAAATGCAACCGATGATTTACTAAAATTTAGAAGAAAGAAAATTTTAGATAATTCTGGAAATATTTCACATAAACAAGCAGTAGAAAAAGCAGAAAACGAATATGAAAAATATAGAGTAATACAAGATCAAAATTATATTTCTTCAATGGATGAATTCTATAATAAATATTTAGAAGAAAATAAAAATGATTGTAATTGAAAGGAAAAATTATGAAACATTATATTATAGTAAAATTTTATAATGAATTTAATTATTTACAACAAATGAAAGAAATAACAGACTTATTTAATGAAACTTTAAAAATAGATGGTGTTAATAGAATAAATATATATATTTCTAATTCAAAGTTAAGTAATAGATATGATTTAATGATAAAAATGGAATTAACATCTATAGCATTAAATGAATATGACAATTCATGGATACATAAAAAATGGAAAGATGAATATGGAAAATATATAGAAAATAAAACAATATTTGATTGTGATTAATTTAATATAAAAGGAGCGATTAAAGTGTCAAACGAAGAAAAGTTAACTAAAGTTGAAATTAACTGCGAGAAACCAATTTATATAAACATTGACTCAACCCATTGAAAATACCGGATTTTTAATATTGAGATTTTTACATATTTAGTAAAAAAATATTTTTAATAGAGGAAAAATATATGAAAAAAGAATATATTTATGCAATAATTTCAGTTATACTATGGTCAACAACAGCAACTGTTACAAAACTTCTA
The DNA here is from genome assembly GCA_003518755.1 of Clostridiales bacterium. Taxonomy (GTDB): domain Bacteria; phylum Bacillota; class Clostridia; order TANB77; family CAG-508; genus CAG-269. The sequence goes on from DOYA01000058.1 coordinate 12,113, forward strand.
TTAGGAAATTTAGATAGTATGCAGATTTTATTATTAGGTTCGCTGTTTGCTATTATACTTTTATTTATAGTAAATTGCATTAAAGGAAATTTAAAAGAAATAAAAAATTACAAATTAAAAGATTACTTTAAAATTTTTATAATAGGAATTTTAGGGACCTTTTTATATAATTTGTTTTTATATTTAGGAATAAACACTATGCAAGCTTCACAAGCATTTATAATTAATTATTTATGGCCTATTATGACTGTGATTTTTGCTTGTTTGATTTTAAAAGAAAAAATAACTTATAGAAAAATAATAGCAATTATAATATCTTTTGTTGGAGTTATAATTGTATCTTCAAATGGTAATTTGCTTAATATAGAAAAAAATAGTATTATAGGAACAATTTATTGTATTTTAGCAGCAATATCATATGGACTATTTTCTGTATTAAATAAAAAACAAAATTATAATAAATTTACAAGTATGATGCTCTTTTATTTAAGCTCTTTTTGTATTTCATTAATTTACTGTCTATGTGCAAAAAAGACATTTATACCTGAAACGAATCAACTTTTAGGTTTATTATGGATAGGAATATTCACATCAGCTATTGCTTTTACATCATGGGCACTTGCGTTAGAAAATGGAGATACGGCAAGAATATCTAATATTGCATATATAACACCATTTATTTCACTAGTATGGACTAGTGTAATATTAAGAGAGAAATTAAGTATATATTCAATTATAGGTTTAATTATAATCATTTTAGGAATTCTTATTCAAATGAAGAACAATAAAAAAGAGGTGGAATTATGAATAATGAAAATAAAATTAATATAAACTGCTAAAAACCAATTTATAGAAATTTTCATAAAACTATTGTAAATAATGGATTTTTGATAATGAGATTTTTACATTTTTAATAAAAAAATATTATAATATGTACGGAATAGTAAAAATACGTTGAATGAGATAATAAAAAGGAGATTTATAATGGCTGACAAATTAGATGCAGTGGAGATGAATCTGCAAAATTATATAAAATTAAATATATTTCCAAAGTATGATAAATATTATTCACATGGGATGATACATATTAATCATGTAATTAATAATATGATGATGTTAGCAGATTATTACAATTTAGATAAAAACATGGCATATGTTATAGCAAGTTATCATGACATAGGTTTGAATGTAAATAGAGAAAATCATGAGTATGAATCAGGAAAAATTTTAGAAAATGATACAGAATTAAAAAAATATTTTACATGTGAACAAATTGAAATAATGAAACAGGCAGTTGAAGATCATAGAGGATCTAGAAAAACAAAACCAAGAAATATTTATGGAGAATGTGTATCAGACTCTGACAGGGATTTTGACATAAAAATTCATATAAAAAGACAGATTGCAACCTCAATTAAAAATTATCCTCAAAAAAAATCTTTTGAGGAACAATTTGAAAATTGTTATGAATATGCTTGCAAAAGAATTAATGATAATGGGAAATTCAATTTATGGACAAATAATCCTAAGTTAGTTGAAAAAAGAGATAAATTTCAAAAGGATTTTTTAAATAAAGAATATGCAAAATCACTTTATAAAGAAGAATGGGATAGAATTTCAAAAGATGGAACAATGGAGAAAATAATAAATTATTATGAAGATTATTAGAGAAAGCGAGTATTGTGAAGGTAAAAAAGAAAAGTTGCCAAGTACAAACATTAACTGCGATACGTGGATTTTAGGAAAACTACATTCAAACCATTGAAAATACTGATTTTTTAACTTTGAGATTTTTACATATTTTGATAATAATAGAAATTTTGGAGGAAAAATGAATAGAGAACAAATTTATAATAAACTACAGGGGATGTACAATGAATTTACTTCTTTAATACTAACTAATACTATTTTGGAGTATCAAGAATTATTTGAGGAAAAGTATTATAATACAGATAAAGTTATAGAAAGTTTAATGGAAGTTATTCCTAAAGGAATAGTTATATATGATGATAAAGATGAAAAGTTTGATGCAATTTGTGCAATATCTTCTGGTGAGTTTAAAGTAGGGAAAAGCATTTTAAATGAAAAAGACTATTTTAATTATGTCTTTTTTCATGAATTTATACATGCTATATCGTATAAAAGGCATAATAATGTGCAATTTATGGGATTTTATACAATAGAAAAAGATGAAGATTATGAGTTTAAATCAAAAGCTTTTAATGAAGCTTTTACAGAGTTTATAACTTTAAAAAGAAATAAAATGTTTAATTATGAACCAGAAAACAAATATTTATCTGGATATGATGTCGGAGCACATGAGATAGAAATAATAACAAAAATTATTCCAGAAGAAGAATTAATAGATTCATATTTTAATTATCCAAATCAATTAGAAGAAGTTTTCAAAAAATATAAAATGAATATTGATGAGATATTCTATTGCTTTTATGCACTTGAAGGAATGGAAAATGAAGTAAATGCCCTAGAAACAAGAAGAGGTTTAGAGAAGCCACAAAACATCTTTAAAATAATTGATGCAGAAAGGTATTTATACTATAATTTATTGGATTCATTTGGTGAAATAGAGAGTAAGGTAGAATTTGATAATAAGTGGGTAATACTATTAAGTGAGTTAAACTTTAAATATAATTTTTATAATATTGATGGAATATTTAGATATGGAGAATTATGTAGAGATATTGATAAATTGAACTTAGAAAAGGAGGATTTTATTGAAAAGAAAATTTCAATAGAAAAGATAAATAAATATAGATTACTAAATTCAATTTTTAACACGGAAGATAAAAAAAGTATATTAAATGAACTATATAATATTTATAGTGAAGACTTTGATAAGTATTGGGAATTGTTTAAAGATGAGTTTGCTATTTTAGCATATACATTTTTAGATAATATAAAAAACAATTACCAATTATACGATATTGAGATTTATCCGAGAGTATTTAAATATATCAAAAATGAGAATGCTGATATAAAAGAGGTTGATTTTGAAAAAGTAAGTTGCGAAGAAGAGAATATTAAATTCTATATATTTAATATAAATAACAATAAGTATATAGAGAGTAATTATGATGACACATTTATATTTAAAATCAATAATGATGAATTTGAAGTAAAATATGGTAATGAATCAGGTATATTAAATATAAAAAATGGCACATATGAAATTAATAACAAAAAATTTTTAGTTAAAAAATTGTATTAATATAAACAGCTGAAAGGAAAGTGAGTAATATGGAAGATAAAAAAGAAAGGTTGCCAAGCACAAACATTAACTGGGATATAACGATTTAAAGACAACTTTTAGAAAGTGCTGATAAATAAGGACTTTTGTATTTTGTCATATTACATATTTTAATAAAAATGAAAAAAGGAGATGATAGAAATTGGCAAAAGATTTGATTATTAGAAGCAGTGCAGAAGAATTTATTACATTTAAAGTCCAAGAAAAAGATAAAGGGATTCAAGTTAGATATGAAAACGAAAATTTATGGATGACTCAAAAAGCAATTGCAGAATTGTTCGATGTTCAAAGACCTGCTATTACAAAACATTTAAATAATATATTTAATGAAAATGAATTAGATAAAAATTCAGTATGTTCCAAAATGGAACATACTGCTGAAGATGGAAAAAAATATCAAACAGAGTATTATAATTTAGATGCTATTATTTCAGTAGGATATAGAGTCAATTCCTTAAGAGCCACGCAATTTAGAAGATGGGCTACGAATATTTTAAAAACTTTTACAATACAAGGTTATGTATTAGATAAAGAAAGAATGAAAAATGGCTCATTTATAGATAAAGACTATTTTGAAAAATTACTTGAAGATATAAGAGAAATAAGATTATCTGAAAGAAGATTTTATCAGAAAGTTACAGATATATATGCAACAAGTATAGATTATGATCCAAAATCTCCCATAACAATTAATTTCTTCAAAAAAGTACAAAACAAAATGCATTATGCAATATCAAAACAAACTGCCGCTGAAATTATTTATGATAGAGCAGATTCAGAAAAAGAAAACATGGGATTAACTAATTGGAGAAATTCACCAAATGGAAAAATAACAGAATCAGATGTTGTTATTGCAAAAAACTATTTATCAAAAGATGAATTAGAAGATTTAGAAAGAATAGTCAATGCTTTTCTAGAAATTGCAGAAAATAGAGCAAGAAGACATATTCCAATGACTATGGAAGATTGGGCAACAAGAATTGATAAGTTTTTGCTAGCAGACGATAGAGATATATTAAAAGACGCAGGAAAAATATCACATGAGATTGCTTGTGACAAAGCTTTAACTGAATTTGAAAAATATAGAGCGAAACAGGATAAGTTATATAAATCAGATTTTGATTTATTAATTGAAGAAACAGAAAAAAATAATAGTAAAAAAGTCTAACTTTTATAAAAAGAGGTGAAATTATGAAAGAAAATAAAATAGCATTAGTAACTGGTGGAACTAGTGGAATAGGAAAAGAAATAGTCAAAGAATTATTAGATAAAGATTGTATAACTATCACTTGTTATCATAATAACGAAAATGCTGCAAATAAAACTAAAGAAGAATTAAATAGTGATAAATTATTAGTAATTAAATGTGATGTTAGTAATGAAAATGAAGTTATTCAAATGTTTAATATTATAAAAGAAAAATATGGTCATATTGATTATTTAGTAAATAATGCAGGAACATTTATTGATAACTATATTAAAGATTTTAATATAGATGATTTTAAAAAAGTAATAGATATTAATTTAATTGGAAAAGTAATGTGTACTAAGTATGCTTATCCAATTATGAATGATGGTGGATCTATAGTAAATATTTCATCACATTTAGGAGTGGTACCATGTACTGAATCCCCTGCATATTGTGCAGCAGCAGCCGGTATAATAAATTTTACTAAAGCTACTGCACTAGAGTATGCAGATAAAAAGATAAGAGCAAATAGTATTTGCCCAGGATTTACTCCAACACCTTTATCACTTAGAGGTTGGAAACAAGAAGAAATAGATCAAAAATTAAAAAATACACCTTTGGATAGATTTGCAACTCCAGAAGACACAGCTAAGTTATGTATATTCTTACTTTCTAATGATGCAAGTTTTATAACAGGTGAAAATATCTGGATAAATGGTGGTAGAATATAATTAAAGGTGTTGATCTAAATGAACGAAAATAAAACTAATATAAACAGGGATAGTGAGACAAATATACAACATCTTGTAACTCTTGATATAAGCGACTTTTAAAAAATAAATCTTGCATAATTTAGTAAAATTCGAAATTTAATTTTGTCGAATTAATCGGGTTTAGAAAAAAGTGCAGGACTTCTAAAAAGTGGAGAGAGCTTAATCCTGATTTAGCTAAAAATTCAAATGTTAGAGATTATGCTTCAATAAATGAATTGACAGTTTTATCAAATTTAGAATCACATAATGCTGAGTTAATAAAAGAAGGAAAAAGCAAGGAAGAGAGATTTGAAATTTTAAATGAAATTGCAAAATATCAATTAGAGATATTAAATAATGCTGAAAAAATAAAACTATTAGAAATTGGAAAATAAAGAGGAGTAGAGTTATGGGAATAATTTCATTAGCAAGTGGAAGCTCATGTTGGAGAGGACTAGATTATTATAAGAATAAAAAGGTTATTAAATTAAATAAAATAAATGAAGGTGAGTATGAAAGTGTTGTAAAAGGAACTGATAATTACAATGTTCACTTAGACATTGAACATCCAAGAAAATCAACTTGCGATTGTCTGTTGGCTAATGGAAAAAGAATAATTTGTAAACATATAGTTGCTACATATTTTAAAGCTTTTCCAAATAAAGCAGTTGATTTCGAAGAAGAACAAGAAAGATTACAAGAAGAATATGAAAAAGAACAAGAAGAGGAATACGACAAAGCAATCGAATGTCTAAATAAAATGTCAAAACAAGAATTGATTAATGAATTAATTCAGGTGTTTGACTACGGACCTGAGTGGATATATAATGATTTTGTAAAAAGAAATTTATATTAAAAATTATAATAAGGAAAGTGAGAAATATGGAAGATAAAAAAGAAAAGTTGCCAAGTACAAGGATTCAGTGGGATATCCGTATTTTTCGAAAGGTGGACTCAAACCATTGAAAATAGTCATTTTTTAACATTGAGATTTTTACATGTTTATTAAAAATTTGGAATAAATAGTAACACTGTATAATAAATGATATAATTCGTAATGGATTTGATTCGATAATATAAATTTAACTATGAATATGGAGATTGAAATATGGATGGTTTTTATGTAGGAGATATAATTGGTAATTCATATACTCATGAAAATGAAAAATATAATTTAAAAACAAAGAATTTTAAATTATTTACAGATAGAAGTAAATTTTCAGATGATACTATTCTATCATTTGCAACTATATATTGGTTATTATATACTAATCATAAACCAAATGAAATGATAGATGTATTAAAACAGTTTTTTAAAAAATATCCAGATAGAAATCCTACAATATATGGAGAATCATTTGTAAACTGGATTACAAACACCAAGTATAATTTTAGAAAATCATCAGGAAATGGTGGTGCAATGAGATCATCTGTTATTGGTTGGTTTGCATCCGACATGGAAGAACTTAGAGACTTAATATATAATGCAATAATGCCAACACATAATGACAAAAGAGCAATAATAGCATCAGAAATTGTTGCAGTTTCTATATTTTTATTAAAAAATAATTACACAAAAGAACAATTAATTTCATATATAGAAAAAGAATATGATTACAATTTACACGAAGAAATGAAATCATATAAAAATAAATATACATATACATCAGATGCAAAAGAGACTGTGAGACCTGCATTGGTTGCCTTTATAAATTCAACAAGCTATGAAGATAGTATTAGAAATGCAGTATCTTTTGGTGGGGATACGGATACCATTACGACAATTAATTCTTCAATAGCAGAGGCTTATTATAAAAAAATACCAAGAGATATTTTAAATAATGCAATAAAGTTTTTACCAGATGAATTTTTATTACTGTTAAAGGATTATAAGGTCAGTTGTAAAAAGAAAAACAATAAAAGAGTAGAAGGAAAGTGAATAATATGGAAGATAAAAAAGAAAAGTTGCCAAGTACAAGGATTCAGTGCGATATCCGTATTTTTCGAAAGGCTAGCTCAAGCCATTGAAAATACTGAATTTTTGCTGTTGAGATTTTTACATATTTTAAAAATCTAGAAAAATAAAGGTGATAGATAAATAGTAAGTTATGAAAGGATAGGTTAAGAACGATTATGAAAAAAATAATTGATTTATTGGCTGGAGCGGGAAGCCATAAAGATGAAAAATTATTAGACTATGTTAGAAGAAATTATCTAATAAGTAAGAATGTAACCAATATTTGTTTTGTTACAGGTGTAAACGATAACAACGGAATTCATACACAGATTACTGCTGATGAATTAAGAAAACTAGCTTTTGAGAAGAACGACAAAGAAACAATATATTTTCTTAGGTCATTTTTCTTCTCAGATGATTGGGAAGGCTATACCAAAGTAATAGAAGAAATGTGTGAAAACAACATACAAATTTTTAAGACAGATTCCAAAGCTGAACACTTATCGAGTATCGATGCATGGAGAAAAAAATATGTTACATTTTTAAGTTTAGATGATATTGAAAAGCAATAGTTTATATTGAAAACACTGATTTAATAAAAAATATAATAAAGAGGTAAGAAAAATGTATTTATATGTAGTAAGACATGGACAAACAGAATGGAATGTTTTGAAAAAAATGCAAGGCTCTGCAGATATAGAATTAAATGAAAAAGGTTTAGCACAAGCAAATACTACAGCTGATATGCTAAAGAGTTCAACGTTTGATATTATTTTTTGTTCACCTTTGAAAAGAGCTAAACAGACAGCAGAATTAATTAATAGTAAAAGAGGACTTAATGTTGTTTTTGATGATAGATTAAAAGAAAGAAATTATGGAGAATTTGAAGGAACAAGTAAATCAGCATTTGACTATAACGAATTTTGGTCATATCAAAAGAATGTGAAATATGAAAAAGCAGAAAATGTTCAAGAGTTTTTTAAAAGAATATATGACTTTTTAGATGACATAACTTCAAAAGAATATAACAATATTTTAATAGTTTGTCATGCGGGAGTAGAAAAAGCTATTGAATGTTATTTTAAAGGATTAATGCCTGACGATAAAATTGGTCCATTTTTACCAGATAATGCAAGTGTGTTAAAATATAAAAAGTAAGGAGTTGATCCAAATGAATGAAAATAAAACTAATATAAACTGGGATAGTGGGGCAAATAGACATCTTTCTTTAACTATTGATATAAGCGACTTTCAAAAAAATACATCTTGCATATTTTAACAAAAAAGCAATTATTATAGCTAAAATTTGAAAAATATAGAATCAAACAGGACAAGTTATATAAATCAGATTTTGATTTATTAATGGAAGAAAGTGAAGACTATAATGTTTAAAATATGGTTGTCTGTGCCGACCGAATTAAATGGAATTGGTTAAATTAATAAAATTGGATAGGAGTAGATAAATGGAATTAGAAGAATTAGCAAAAAAAATGCGCTTAAACGAATACGAGGTAGATGTTGTAAATTCAAAAGAAGAAGCAAAAGAGATTATTTTAAATATGTGTTCTAATAAAGTAGTAGGTATTGGGGATTCACATACAATTTCAGAATTAAATGTAATTGATGAGCTTAAACAAAATACAAAAGAACTATATGCAATGCAAATAGATAAAAGCAGAGAGAATAAATTAAAGTCATTAATTGTTGATGTATTTTTATTAAGTGCTAATGCATTATCTTATGATACTGGTGAAATGGTTAATATAGATATGGTTGGCAATAGAGTCGCTCCTTCTTTATATGGACCAGAGCAAGTTGTTTTTGTAATTGGTAAAAATAAAATTGTTAAAGATTTGTCTTCTGCTATTGATAGAGTCAAAAACTTTGTTGCACCAATTAATGCAAAAGCACACAACTTCAGCACACCTTGTACAATAACAGGAAAATGTGAAAATTGCTCACACGAAAAAAGAATCTGTAGAACAATCGTAATCTATCAAAAAAGACCAAAGAAAACACCAACTAGAATTATATTAGTAAATGAAGAATTGGGTTGGTAACTACTGAAAATACTGAATTTTTTGCAATGAGATTTTTACATTTTAATAAAAAATATACGAGGAGGAATGAAATAAATGCTAGAAGTAGACTTTAAAGAGATAATTAATGATATAAAACAAGAAATTAAAAGTACACAATATAAAGTTGCTGTACAGAGCAATATTAGTTTGATTTCAATGTATTTTAGACTTGGAAAAATATTAAATGATAATTATAAATATGGAAATAAATTTATCGATGAAGTTTCAAAAGACTTAAAAATTGAATTTCCAAACTCAACTGGTTTTTCTGTAAGAAATTTAAAGTATATGAAAAAATTTTACCTTGAATATAAAGATGATGAACTCGTGCAACAGCTTGTTGCACAAGTTCCATGGGGACACAATATAGTTCTTATGGAAAAAATTAAAGATAAAGAAATAAGAAAAATTTATGCAGAAGCTATTTTGAAAAATGGTTGGGGAAGAGATATGCTTTCTATTCAAATAAAAAATGGATATCATTTAAGAATAGGTTCTTCAAATAATAATTTTGAGAATACTCTGCCAGCACTTGATAGTGATTTAGTTAATTATACAATAAAAGATCCATATATTTTTGATTTTATATCTTTGAAAAATGAATACAAAGAAAAAGAACTAGAGAATGCAATGCTAAATAGAATTAAAGATGTGCTAATTGAACTTGGAAAAGGATTTAGTTTCGTTGGCAATCAATATAAAATTATTGTTGGAGGACAAGAATTCTTTATTGATTTATTATTTTATCATTTAGAACTCAGAAGGTATGTAGTGGTAGAACTTAAAGCAAGTAGTTTTAAACCAGAATATACTGGACAAATAGGCTTTTATGTTACTGCAGTAGATGAACAATTAAAAAAAGAACATGATAATTCAACTATAGGATTATTATTATGTCAAGATAAAGACAGACTAACAGTAGATTATTCTTTAAAATCAATGAATGTACCAATTGGAGTTTCATCATTTGAAATTGAAAAATATATACCTAAAGACGTTTTGGAAAAATTACCAACTGCAGAAGATATTAATATTCACTTAGAAATAGAAGAGGATGGTGAAGAAAATGAATAAAAACGAAATTTTTGCTAAAGTCCGTCTCAACTGGGATAGTGGGGCAAATAGAAAACTTTCTGTAACTGTTGATATAAGCGACTTTCAAAAAAATACATTTTGTATATTTAATAAAAAATAGAAAGGAGAATAAAGCATAGATGGATGATAAGAATTTAGTTATTAATAATGACAATAACGAAATAGTAGATATTGAAATCATATATAAGGATATAAAAGATAAAATATTAACTGCTCGTTCTAAAATGTTAAAGCACATAGATACTACCATGACAGAAGTATATTGGTATGTAGGGAAAATAACATATGAATTGTCTGAGAATAGTACTAAAGCTAGTTATGGGAAAAAGATAATTGATGCATTATCTGCAAAATTAACAAATGAATTTGGAAGTGGATTTTCACCTGTTAGTATAAGAAGAATGCGTAGATTTTATGAGTTCTATCCAATTTGGTCGACAGTGTCGACCGAATTGAGTTGGGCTCATTTTCAAGAATTAATTAGAATAGATAGAAAAGAAGAAAGAGATTTTTATGAGAAAGAATCTATAAAATCTAATTGGGGATGTAGAGAACTTCGCAGACAAATAAATACTAAATTGTATGATAGATACTTGATATCTCCCGATAAAGATAAAATAATTGAAGAATCTAAAAAAGGATTAATAGAGAAACAACCAGAAGAGTTATTAAAAAATCCATATATATTTGAGTTTGCAGGACTAAAAGAAAACAAAAACTATTTAGAAACAGATTTAGAAAAGGCTTTACTTTCACACTTAACTGAGTTTTTACTTGAACTTGGAAGAGGGTTTTCGTTTGTTGCAAATCAACAAAGAATAAAAATCGGCTCTGAATACTATTATCCAGATTTAGTATTTTACAATAGGTTAGCTAAATGTTTTGTAATAATAGATTTAAAAATTGGAAAGTTAACACATCAAGATATTGGACAAATGCAAATGTATGTAAATTATTATAAAAAGACTCAAATGATAGAGGGAGAAAATGAACCAATAGGAATTTTATTATGTGCAGATAAAGATGATGCAGTAGTAGAAATGACTCTTGGTGATTCTGTAAAAAATGTATATGCATCGAAATACTTAACATATATGCCATCAAAAGAAGAATTAATTAAAATAATAAGAGATGAAAAAGAACTTTATGAATTAGCTCAGGAAAATGAAAAAGAATGAGTATAACATGAAAATGATGGATATGATTGATAATTAAATAAAAGGAGTGTTTAAAAATATGCAAACAGACATAAATACAATAAATGAATTAGAAACAATATTCAATAAACATAAAAATGAAAGAATATGTGTACTTGGAACAATATGCATAGGTAAAACTACATTAATTAATCAATTGAAAAATTGTGTTGACATTGATGATGAATTACTATCATTATTAAATGATAGAGATAAAGAGTTTATACAAAAAGTTCACAAACTAGAAATACCATGGACTGAAGAAATTGGAGATGAAATTGACAGACTAACAAAAGAAAAAGTCAAAATTAAGCCTGGATTTCCTTTGTTTGGAACTGTTATACTAGATTGTGATATAATTATATATTTAGATATTGATGAAATAATTTTATCAGAACATTGCAAAAAAAGAAAAATTAGTTTAAATAGTGCTTTGGACATAAAAAAGAGTATAGAAGAGGATTTAAAATTATATAAAAAGAAAAATGAAAATATAGTATATTATTATTTAAAAGTAAGTGAGTAGTTAAAATTAAATTTGAATAAATATAGAAAGTATTATAAGATAGGAAAGTGAGAAATATGGAAGATAAAAATCAAAAGTTGCCAAGTACAAGGATTCAGTGCGATATGTGGATTCTAGGGAAACTACACTTAAACTATTGAAAATACTGATTTTTTAATATTGAGATTTTTACATTTTTAATAAAATGAGGTGAATTATGAGTTTATCAATAACATATGTTTGTTCACAAATATTAGTAATTATATATTATTTAATATATGCTTCAACTTTTAATTTAAAAGATAAGTCTAAAATATTGAAATTTGGTATACTTGCTACTATTATGAGCGCATTATCCTATTTATTGCTTGGTGCATATACAGGAGTAGCAATGTGTGTTATTTCAATTATAAGAAATATATGGTTTAATAAATCAAAAAGTAAAAATAGTTTAATTATAGTTTTTATTATTATGTTAATAGCAAGTATAATAAGTTATCAAGATGTTTTTTCGCTATTAAGTATTATTGCAACTATGATTTATACATATGCATTATGGCAAAAGAGTACTAAAAAATATAAACTATTTGGAATTGCAGTTAATTTATTAATGATTGGATATGATATATCAATTATGTCTATTATGGGAGTTATATTTATGATAATAGCATTTATAAGCTCAATCATAGGTTATATTAAAGATAGAGAAGGAGTTGATCCAAATGAATGAAAATAAAACTAATATTAACTGGTACCCAGGTCACATGGCAAAAACCAGAAAAGAAATAATAGAAGATTTAAAACTAATAGATGTAGTAATTGAACTATTAGATAGTAGAATACCTCTATCAAGCAGAAATCCGGATATTACAGAAATAACGAAAAATAAAGATAGGATTATAGTCTTAAATAAAAGTGATTTATCAGATAAAAAAGAAAATGACAAGTGGATAAAGTACTTTAAAGAAAATGGTTTAATAGCCATAGAATGTGATTCAAATAGTGGACGTGGAATAAATGAAGTATTACGTGCAATAGAGAAACTTAAAGAAAAAGAATTGCAAGAATATGCAAGTAAAGGAAGAACAGGTAGAAAAATTCGTGCAATGATTTTAGGAATACCAAATGTAGGGAAGTCTTCGTTTATTAATAGAGTCTCTAAAACCAATAGATTAGAAGTGGGAAATAAACCTGGAGTTACAAAGAAAAAACAGTGGATTAGAATAAACGAAAAAATAGAACTTTTAGACACACCAGGTGTTTTATGGCCAAAATTTGATAATGAAAAAGTTGCACTTAACTTAGCATATACTGGATCTATAAAAGATGAAATATTACCACAAATAGAAATTGCATACCAATTATTAAAATATTTACTTGAAAACTATAAAAGCAATATATCAGAAAGATATAAATTATCAATAGATTATATAGATGAAATATTAAATCAAAACCAACCAGAAAATTTTAATATTTATGAAATAATGCAAGAAATTGGAAAGAAAAGAGGAGCAATTGTTTCTGGAGGACAAGTTGATGATGAAAAAGTTGCAAGAATTATTTTAGATGATTTTAGAAGCGGAAAGCTTGGCAAAATTACCTTAGAGAGAAGTGATGTGAAATGAGAGAAATGTGAGGTGTAGGGGCGATTTTAATCGCCCGCAAAACAATAACAATTTCAAAAGGAGAAGAACAATCAAAATGAATATAGAAGAATTTATTCCATTTAATAAAAATGAAGAGGAAGTTAATCAAATGTCGCCACTTGTTTGGGCATATGTTGGAGATTGCGTTTATGAATTATTTATAAGAACACATTTAGTAAATACTACAAAATTAAATCCACATAAATTACATATAGAAGCAATCAAATATGTAAAAGCAGGAGCTCAGGCTAAATTGTTACAAGAGATAAACGATATATTAACAGATGAAGAAAAAGATATTGTAAGAAGAGCAAGAAATGCAAACAATCATCATCTACCTAAAAACTCAAATGTTCAAGAATATATGTATGCAACAGCTTTCGAAGCATTAATAGGGTATTTGTATTTGTGTAAAAAATATGATAGGGTAAAAGAAATATTTGACATGGTAAAAACTTTCCAAAAATAGTTGTAAAAATTAGCAAAAACTGATATACTAATGATATCAAATTATTTGAGGAGGATAAAATTATGGAAGAGAATAATAATGAAAATTTAGAAAACTTAGATATGTTAGATGAAGTTGACAATGGAACAGAGGGAATAAAAATTGCAAGTGATGTTATTGCCGTTATTTCTGGTGTTGCAGTATCAGAAGTAAAAGGTGTTTTTGCCATGGCAGGTGGCTTTGCAGGAGGAATTACAGAAGTTCTTAAAGGCAAGAAAAATTTAGCAAAAGGAATCAAAGTTGAAACAGAAAATAATAAAGCAAAAATTGATGTTAATATAATAGTTGAATATGGAGCAAGAATTCCAGATGTAGCATTTGAAATTCAAAATAAAGTGAAAAAATCAGTTGAAGAAATGACAGGACTTAAGGTTGAAGAAGTTAATGTTCATGTCCAAGGAGTAAATACTCAAAAATTAACTGAAGATGAAGTAGAAGATAATATAGATGAAGAGAATACAACTGAAGAATAATCAGTTTAAAAAAAATTATAATTTTAATTTATTAAAATTTGAATATTTTTGAATACAATATATTAAAAAAATAAGTATTTTTGGAAGGAGGAAGCCAGTTATTAATTAAATATATGTATTTAACTGGTTAGATTTATAATGAAAAAATTAGATAAAATAATATTAGCACTATTTTCTATTTTAATATTTTTAGAATCAATTTTGGTAATATCAGTAGTAGCAGGTTGGATAAAATTAAGCACTTTAAATGTATTTGCTAGTCAAGCATTAGAAGATACAAATATTTCTAAAGTAGTTTTAGGAACATCAATAGTATGTTTGCTTTGTAGTATAAAAGGAATTTTCTTTGAATCATCTGATAAAAAGAATAGAAAACAAGGTGTTTTAATGCAAAATGATAATGGAAAGCTTTTAATTTCAAAATCTACAATAGAGAATATTGTACAAAATGTTGTTAAAGGTTTTGATAGTGTGGAAAACACATCAGTTTCTACAGAATTTGACAATATGAATAATTTAAGTATAAATGTTAATTTAGTTGTAGGAAAAAATGTAGTTATTAAAGAACTTACACTTAATTTACAAAATAAAATAAAAGAAGCAATTAAGAAAACATCTGATTTAGATGTAAAAGAAGTAAATGTTAAAATTAAGGACATTGCTACTGATAAGAAAGATGAGATTAAAGAATAATCATTAGTAGTTGAATTGAATTAAATTATAATTTAGAAAGGACTTAAAAATGGAAAATATAAAAGATTTTTGGAACAATTATAAAGGTGCAATTATAGGAATAGTTATTGCTATATTAGTACTTGCCACAAGAATTTATAATTTTATATTGGCAGTAGTTTTACTTGTCATTGGTGCATTTGCTGGAAATTATATACAACAAAATAAAGATAATGTTAAAGAAAAAATTAAAAATTTTATAGATAGAATGTAATAACGGACTAACAAATTCTAAGAAGCATAGCTTCAAGAATTTGTAACGTTCGCATATATTATCTTCTACGTCAAAATCGTCTACAAGACGATTTTTCCTAGAATTTAATAAAAAGGGGGATTATTTACCAAATTGGTAAATATACTAAATATGAAAAGATCAGAAATAAGAGAATTAGCATTTAAATTAATTTATAGTTT
>DOYA01000009.1 GCA_003518755.1 Clostridiales bacterium
GAACTATTTAAAAATTTAATACGACTGTTGTTATTTTAAATTTTTTAAAATCAAATATATTTAATATTAAAATTGAGTTCGACCTACTCGCAGTTCTGAAGCCGTTTACGATTATTATATTTTATATAAGTATTATATAAACGGCGTGCATTTTAAAAATTAAAGCCAGACATTGCGGTTCAGAACGTTAACATTTAATTATGGTATATTCCGTGACTATAAGATTCATGCTTTTTCATACTTAAAACGGCTGGAGAACGGAAATTTTAAGATTAAATATATTTGATTTATAATAAATAATATAATTTAAATATGGAGGAAGAAGAAAATGGGTGTATTAAAACTGACAGACGAAAATTTTGAGAACGAGGTATTAAATTCAGATAAACCTTGCATAGTTGATTTTTATGCAGATTGGTGTGGACCATGTAAAATGATGTCACCAATTATAGAAGAAATTGCAGAAGAACTTGGGGAAAAAGCCAAAGTTGGAAAAGTAAATTCAGATGAAAATATGGAACTTGCTCAAAATTATGGGATTATGAGTATTCCAACAATAATGGTTATTAAAAATGGAGAAGTTACAAAAACTTTTGTAGGAGTAACATCAAAAGAAGAAATATTAAATGAGATTTAAGTTAGGTAGGCTTGGAAGGAAATAGAAAATGACTGAAATTGAAGAAATTGAACAACAAAAACAATATATTAAAAAGGTTAAAGAATTAAACAAGAATAGAGATTTAAAATACTCTATTCTTACAATGGGATGCCAATTAAATGAAAATGACTCAGAAAAAATATGTGGTATGTTAGAACAGATGGGATATAAGCCTACTGATAATATTCAAGAGGCTAATCTTGCTGTATTTAATACTTGCTGTGTTCGAGAAAATGCAGAAGAAAGATTATTTGGTAAAATTGGAGAATTAAAAAATCTTAAAGAAAAGAATAATCTTATAATAGCAATTGGTGGATGTATGATGCAAGAAAAACATATTATAGAAAAACTAAAAAAATCATTTCACTATATTGATATTATTTTTGGAACACATACATTACATAAATTACCAGAAGATATATTTACAGTTTTAGAAGAACAAAGAAAAGTAAAAGACATTTTAGATATTGATGGAAATGTATATGAAGACCTACCAATTAAAAGAAATAGTAAAACTACAGGTTCTGTTACAATAATGTATGGATGTAATAATTTTTGTACATATTGTATTGTTCCTTATGTGCGTGGTAGAGAAAGAAGTAGAAAGCCAAAAGACATTATTAATGAAGTTAAAGATTTAGCAAAACAGGGCTACAAAGAAATAATGCTTCTTGGCCAAAATGTAAATTCATATTTACGTTCAGAAATAGAAGAAATTAAACAAGGAAAACTTGTTGATGAAAATGGTGATTATAAAGAGATTGATTCTTTTGCCAAACTTTTAAGAGCAGTAAATGAAATTGAAGGAATTGAAAGGATTCGCTTTCAGTCACCACATCCAAAAGATTTTACTTTAGATGTAATAGAAGCAATACGAGATTGTGATAAAATATGCAAATTAATACACTTACCACTTCAATCAGGAAGCACTGAAATGTTAAAAAAGATGAATAGAAAATATACAAAAGAACAGTATCTAGATTTAGTAGATAAGATGAAATCTATGATTCCTGGTGTTAAGTTTTCAACAGATATAATTGTTGGGTTTGCAGGAGAAACAGAAAGTGATTTTGAAGATACACTTGATGTTGTAAGAAAAGTAAATTATGAACAAGTATTTATGTTTATATATTCAATTAGAGTTGGAACCCCAGGAGAAAAGATGCCTAATCAAGTTCCAGAAGATATAAAACATAAAAGATTTGATAGGTTGAAAGAATTAGTTGAAAGCCAAATTGCAAAAACTAGCCAAGAATATGTTGGCACAATACAAAAAGTTTTAGTTGAAGGTCCAAGTAAAAATAATGACAAAATGTTAACTGGTAGAACAGAAACAAATAGAGTGGTAGTATTTGAAGGAGATTCAAACCTTATTAATCAAATAATAGAAGTAAAAATAACGGAAGACCACTTATGGTATTTCGTAGGAAAGGAAGTATAAGGTTGGAAATTTAATTCTTTTCCAACCTAGTTTGTGCATTAGAAAGGAAGTATAAAAATGAGTAATACTATTTGGAAAGATAGAAAAAGACCAATATTTGGGTTACCACTATCATTTACAAAATACATATTAACTGAAGAAAAACTAATAATAAATATAGGTTTTCTTGCAAAAACAGAGGAAGAAATTAGATTGTATAGAATGACTGATTTTTCAGTAAATCAAGGATTATTCCAAAGATTATTTAGAGTAGGAAATATTAAAATTTCATCATCTGATAATATGCAAGGAGAATTTACTATTCGTGATATAAAAAAGCCATATGAAGTAAAAGAAATGTTATCAGACATGGTTGAGAAAGAAAGAGAGAAAAAAGGAATTGTAACAAATGAATTTTTGAAATAGATTATGATTATAGTATTGTGTATTTGTGTAACAAAAAATGCTAGCTAAGTCTTGCATTTTTTTGTTTTGTATTATAGAATGATACAAGTAAAAGGAGTAAAAATTATGGGAGAATTTGTTCATCTACATATACATAGTGAATACAGTTTATTAGATGGTGCAAATAGAATAAAAGACCTGCCTGTTCGTGCAAAAGAATTAGGCATGGATGCAATAGCTTTAACTGACCATGGTGTAATGTTTGGCGTTATTGATTTTTACAAAGCATGTAAAAATGAAGAAATAAAGCCAATTATAGGATGTGAAGTATATGTTGCTTTTAGGTCAAGATTTGATAAAGAGCCTGGAATAGATAACAAATATTATCACTTAATTTTGCTTGCAAAAAATAATCAAGGATATAAAAATTTAAGTAAACTTGTATCTTTAGGATTTATTGATGGATATTATTATAAACCAAGAATAGATCACGAGATTTTAGAAAAATATAGTGAAGGACTAATATGTTTAAGTGCTTGTTTAGCTGGAGAAGTAAATCAAGCACTTTTAAATGGAGAAAATGAAAAAGCAGAAGAAATTGCGTTATGGCATAAAAATATTTTTGGAGAAGACTATTATATAGAAATTCAAAATAATGGAATTAAAGAGCAAGTTCTAGCAAATCAAAAGTTAGTTCAACTTGCAAGAAAACTTGATATTCCGCTTGTTGCTACAAATGATGCTCATTATTTAAAAAGAGAAGATGCCTATAATCACGAAGTATTGCTTTGTATTCAAACTGGAAAAAGAATGAGTGATGAGGATAGAATGAAGTTTGATACAGAAGAACTATATGTTAAATCTCCACAAGAAATGATAGAATATTTTAAAGCCTTTCCAGATGCAATAGAAAATACTGTAAAAATAGCAGAAAAGTGCAATGTTGAATTTGAATTTGGACACACAATTCTTCCAAATTATGATGTGCCAGAAGAATTTAATTCGCATTATGATTATCTAGAAAAGCTTTGCAGAGATGGCTTAAAAAAGAGATATGGGGAAAATGTTCCAAAAGAATATATAGATAGAGCAAACTATGAACTAAGTGTTGTTAAGAAAATGGGATATGTAGACTATTTCCTTATTGTATGGGATTATATTCATTATGCAAAAACACATGATATTCCAGTAGGACCAGGACGTGGCTCTGGTGCAGGTTCAATTTTAGCTTATAGTATAGAAATAACAGATATTGATCCAATGAAATATAATCTTCTTTTTGAAAGATTTTTAAACCCTGAAAGAATCAGCATGCCTGATTTTGATGTGGATTTTAGTGATGAACAAAGACAAGAAATAATAGATTATGTATGTGAAAAATACGGTAATTCGCATGTTTCACAAATAATTACATTTGGAACATTAGCTGCAAAAAATGCAATTAGAAATGTGGGTAGAGCTTTAGATATATCACTTCAAGAAACAGACAAAATTGCTAAAATGATTCCAAATGAAATTCATATAACAATAAAAAAAGCATTAGATCAAAATATAGAATTAAGAAATCTATATGAAAATGATGATAGAATTAAAAAACTATTAGATGTATCTATGGCTTTAGAAGGAATGCCTAAAAACACTTCAACACATGCATGCCGGAGTTGTTATTACAAAAGAGCCAGTAGATAATTATGTTCCACTTTATGTTAGAGATGGTCAAAATGCTACACAATTTGTTATGACAACATTAGAAGAGTTAGGCCTTCTAAAAATGGACTTTTTAGGACTTCGTACTTTAACAGTTATAAAAGACACAAAAGAAATGGTTAAAAATGATTTAGGTATTGATGTCGAATTTGATAAAGAGATGAACGATCCAAAAGTTTATAAATTATGGCAAGAAGGTAAAACAATAGGAGTTTTCCAATTTGAAAGTCAAGGTATGAAAAACTTTATGCAAGAGCTTAAGCCTGACTGTTTGGAAGACTTAATTGCAGGTGTTTCTTTATATAGGCCTGGCCCTATGGACCAAATACCTCGTTATGTTAAAGGAAAGCTAAATCCAGGCCATAATGAGTATACACATCCAAGTTTAGAGCCAATATTAAATGTTACATATGGATGTATGGTTTATCAAGAACAAGTTATGCAAATAGTTAGAGACTTAGCTGGATACTCTTTAGGTAGAGCAGATTTAGTTCGTCGTGCAATGGGTAAGAAAAAGCTTGATGTAATGGCAAAAGAAAGAGAAGTTTTTATTCATGGGCAAGTAGATGAACAAGGAAATGTAGTTGTTCCAGGCTGTGTTAGAAATGGAATAGATGAACAGTCTGCAAACAAGATATTTGATGAAATGGCTGAATTTGCAAAATATGCATTTAACAAATCTCATGCTGCATGTTATGCAGTTGTATCATATCAAACAGCATATTTAAAAGCATATTATCCAGCAGAATTTATGGCTGCTATGCTTAATAGCTATTTAGGAAATTTAGATAAAGTTCCAATTTATATTGATGACTGTAAGAGTTTAAATATTGAAATATTAAAACCAGATATTAATATTAGTAATCTTAAGTTTACAGTAGATAGAACAAATAATGAAAATGGAAATATTCGATTTGGTCTTGGAAGTATAAAAAATGTTGGAATTGCACCTGTTGAAGCAATTATTAAAGAAAGAGAAGAAAATGGCGAATTTAAAGATTTTACAGATTTTTGTGAAAGAATTGAAGATAAAGGTGTAAACAAAAAATGTATTGAAAGCTTAATAAAATCTGGAGCCTTTGATTCTTTTGAACAAAATAGAAGTACACTTTTAGCATCTTTTGAAGCTATTATTGATACAATTCAAAGTACAAAGAAAAAAGGTTTAGAGGGTCAATTTTCAATGTTTGATTTTGGAGCTTCAAATGATGAAACAAATAGTTTAAATGATGTAAAATATCAATACAATGTGCAAGAAGAATTTACAGAAAAAGAACTATTATCACAAGAAAAAGAAATGCTTGGAATATATTTATCTGGTCATCCTTTGGAAAAACTAAAAGATGAAATAGAAAAGCAAACAACAATATCAAGTAGAGATATAATGGCAATTAATAGTAAAAATGAAGATACACTTCAAGAAGTTGATTTACAAAATCAATTTGAAACAAAATCAAAATTTAAAGATGGTCAAGAAGTAACAATTGCTGGAATTATTACAGCAATAAAGAAAAAATTTACAAAAACAAATAAAATTATGGCATTTATTACTATTGAAGATTTATATGGGCAAGTAGAAGTTATTACATTTGAAAATGCCTATTTATCAGCAAAGGAAAGTTTGGTTGAAGAAAACATTGTTCTAATTAAAGGTAGACTTAGTTTAAGAGACGAAGAAAATGCTACAATAATAGCAAACTCAATTACTAATTTTGGACCTAAAAAAAGGAAAATTTTAAATATAAATATAACAAACCTTGATGAACCTACAAAAAAGAAACTAAGAGGTGCTATAAAATATTTTACAGGTGAAATGAATAATATTGCTGTAGTTGTTCAAGAACGGAGACAAAGAACTAAAATGTGGTGCAATTTATTTAACAGAGGAGATATTTGGCGTTTTTAGAGATATTGTAGGAGAAGAGAATGTGATGATTGTTGAAGTGTGATTTGAGAAGCAAGAGATAGTAGATATGAAATAAATTTAATAAATTTTCTTATATTTGAAATATTAAAAACAAATATTTTTATGTTTATGAAAGGAATGAAGAACTAAAGATGTTAAAGAAAAAGAATATTTATATTATTCCAATTTTAAGTTTTGCATTAGTAATTTTAGTTAGTTTTATAATGCTACTAATGCCATTTTCAAGAAATAGTAATGTTACAGATTTAGATGCATTTTTTACAGCAGTATCTGCAACATGTGTAAATGGATTATCAACTGTTAATCTGGCAACTGATTATACTTTTATTGGTCAAATTATAATTGCAATTACTACAGAAATTGGAGCAATAGGTTTTATAACATTTATATCATTTATATTAAGTTTTATGAATAAAAAGATGAGCATAACAGAATCAATTTTATTATCAAAATCAATAAATAATAATGATGAAAGCAAATTAAAACAAAGGTTAAAAGAGGTTATCAAATATACTCTAATTATAGAATTAATAGGTAGTGTTTTTTTAGCTTTTGAATTTGTGCCAAAATATGGATTTAATCAAGGTATTTGGTATAGTATTTTTCATTCAATAACAGCTTTTTGTAATGCAGGGTTTGATTTATTTGGTACATCAAGTTTTATACCTTTTAAAAATGATATTTATATTAATATTGTAGTTATAAGTTTAATGATTTTAGGTGGAATTGGATTTTTCGTTATTGAAGATTTGATTAAATGCTTTAAAAAGAAAAGCATTTTGCATATGGAGTTTCATACAAAGATAATTTTAACTTCAACATTATTAATATATACATTATCTGTAATATTAATAAAAATTGCAGAACCTAGTTTAAGTATTCTTCAAACTTTATTTACAGCAGCAACATGTAGAACAACAGGATTTTCAACAGTAAACCTTGGGGAAACTTCATCAATGTTAAAACTTATCTTATCAATACTTATGATGATAGGTGGAGCACCAGGTTCAACTTCTGGAGGTATAAGAATTACTTCAATTGCAGTTGTTATACTTATAATGAAATCAGTTTTTGAAAACCAAAAAGATGTAATTTGTTTTTATAAAAAGATTGATGATAATACAATCAAACAAGCAATTACTAATATTTTCCTGAGTATTACTATAGTATTTATAGGGATATTATTATTTGCCAGAATACAAGATATTAGCTTAGTAGACAATATATTTATGTGTGTATCAAGCTTTTCTGCAACAGGGTTAAATGTATTTAGCCCAAGTATTCTAAATACAATTGCCAAATTTATTCTTATGACATTAATGTTTATTGGGCGAGTTGGACCAATTTCAATTGTGTCGGTGTTTATACTTAATAAAACTGAGAATAAAAACGTAGAATATGTATCAGGGAAGTTGATATTGTGAAATAAGAAAGGAGAAATTTATGAAAAAACAATGTGTAATTATAGGTTTAGGAATCTATGGTATGAATGTTGCAAAAAAACTATCTGAAGAAGGAATGGAAGTATTAGCAATAGATAAAAATATGAAATTAGTAGAAAAAGCAAGTAGCTTTGTAACAAAAGCAATATGTATGGATATAACAAGTATTGATACTTTAGAAGGAATTCCTATGAAAGATTTTGATATAGGAATTGTTGGAGTTGGAGAAGATGTTTCTGTTAGTATAATAGCTTGTTTAGCATTAAAAGAATCAGGTGTAGAACACATTATTGCAAAAGCAGGAGACAAGCTTCATAAAAAAATATTACAAAAATTAGATGTAGATGAAATTGTTCTCCCAGAAGAATATATGGGAATAATGACAGCAAAAAATATCTTAGAAAGTTAATTTTTCAATTTGGGACCGGGTCCTTTTTTTAAAACAATGTAAATAACTAATCCTGTTTAACCGCACATCATTTTTTAAAATCCTATGGTACCCCCTTTAGGGATACCCACCATACGGATTTTAAAAAACGAAATGCTGACGCGGATTAGTTATTTATCAATTTATTATTAAAAAAGGACCGTCCCAAAATGAAAAAGATAGGAGTTAGTATGCTAAAAAATAAAAAAGTCATAATTTTTGACATGGATGGAACTTTAATTGATTCAATAAATATATGGAATCAAGTTGATAAAGAATTAATTAAGAGGTTAGGATGTAAAGAAGATTTAGACAGCAAAAGCATTCAAGAACAGAGAGATGAAAAGCTTCGCGAGTTTAGTAAATCAGATAATCCATATATTGATTATTGTCTTTTTCTTGGAAAAAAATATGGTTCTATTATGACTGGAGAAAATATATTAGATTTAAGATATAAGATCGCACAAAACTATTTGATTAATATTATAGATTATAAACCTAATGCAGAAAATTGCATAAAAAAATTAAAATCAAAAGGCTTTATTATTGGTATTGCAAGTACAACCAGAAAAAACAATATGCAAATATATATAAATCAAAATCAAAATATAATAAAAAAAGCAAATTTGAATGAATATTTTTCATCTATATATACCAGAGAAGATGCTAAAGAAATTAAACCAAATCCAGAAATTTATTTTAAAATACTAAAAGAACAAAATGTTTCAAAAGAGGAGTGCTTAATAATTGAAGATTCCTTAGTTGGAGTAGAAGCGGCTGTAAATGCAGGAATTGAATGCTTAGCAATATATGATAAATATTCTGATTCTGATAGAGATAAAATAAATGAGCTTTCAAATTACCAGATAAAAGATTTTTTTGAATTTGAAAAAATAATAGATGCAAATAATTAATGAATCTATTATAAAAATACACTGATTAATAAATATAATTATGAAGGAGTGTGTGTTATGAAGGAAATTGATAAAATTGCATTATTATATATGAAAGATGGAAAAATATTAAGTACATTATCAAAAGGAAAAGATACATATTATTTACCTGGAGGAAAAAGAGAACCAGGAGAAACGGATGAAGAAACTTTAGTAAGAGAGTGTAGAGAGGAACTATCAATTGATATAAATAAAGATACAATTAAGTATTATGGTACTTTTTCTGCTCAAGCACATGGAAAAGCAGAAGGAGTTTTAGTAAAAATGACTTGTTATATGGCTGATTTTGATGGAGAACTTAAAGCAAATTCTGAAATTCAAGAAATAAGATGGCTAAATTATTCTGATTTAGATAAAATATCCCCAGTAGATAAATTGATTTTTGAAGATTTGCACAAAAATGGATATTTAAAATAAAACAATTTTAATAGATTAAAGGAGTATAAATGGAATACATTGATATAATTGATGAAAACAATAATATAACAGGTATAAAAAAAGAAAAAGAACAAGCTCATAAAGATGGAAATTTTCATAGATCAGTGCATATATGGATTTTAAATAATAAATATGAAATATTACTTCAAAAAAGAGGACCTAATCTAAAGTATCCAAATAAATGGGATGTTTCGAGTGCAGGACATGTAAAAGCTGGAGAAAGTATAATTGAAGCTGCAAAACGAGAAGTGAATGAAGAATTAGGATTAATCGTTGAGGAAAAAGAACTAGAGTTTATAGGAATTAATAAAAGTGAAAAAACTCATAATAAAGAATTTCAATATATATATTTATATAAAACAGATAAAAAAGAAAATGAATTTGTATTTAATGATGGAGAGGTAATTGCAGTAAGATATTTTTCATATGAAGAGTTAAAAAAAATAATTCATAATAAAGATGAGAATTTACATTATACAACAAAAGAAGAATATGATTTATTATTTGACTATTTAAAACCATTGC
This sequence comes from Clostridiales bacterium, assembly GCA_003518755.1. GTDB lineage: Bacteria > Bacillota > Clostridia > TANB77 > CAG-508 > CAG-269. The sequence continues at coordinate 9,903 of DOYA01000009.1, forward strand.
AATTTTAGTATTATTATAGTAAAATTAAAGGCACAGAAAGGAGCTTTATGCTACAATTAAAAAATATTACAAAAATTTATAAAAGTGGAGATGAAAAGGTTGAGGCCTTAAAAGGTATAGATTTAAAATTTAGAGAGTCTGAATTTGTTTCTATTTTAGGGCAAAGTGGATGTGGTAAAACGACACTTTTAAATATAATTGGAGGCTTAGACCGTTATACTTCTGGAGATTTGATTATTAATAGTAAATCCACAAAAAAGTTCAAAGATAGAGACTGGGATGCTTATAGAAATTATAAAGTTGGTTTTATTTTTCAAAATTATAATTTAATAGGCCATCAAACTATTTTATCTAATGTTGAGCTTGCTTTAACAATTGGAGGAATTTCTAGAAAAGAAAGAAAACAAAGAGCAATTAAAGCATTAGAACAAGTTGGGTTAAAGGATAAAATTCATAAAAAGCCAAATCAATTATCTGGTGGGCAAATGCAAAGAGTGGCTATAGCAAGAGCTTTAGTAAATGACCCAGATATTATATTAGCTGATGAGCCAACAGGTGCATTAGATACAAAAACTAGTGTACAAATAATGGAAATTTTAAAAGAAATATCTAAAGAAAAGCTAATTATAATGGTTACCCATAATCCAGATTTAGCTGAAGAGTATTCAAGTAGAATAATTAGAATTTTAGATGGTTTAATTACAGAAGATTCCAACCCAATTTCAGATACTGAAGTTGATGAACCAACAAATACAAATAAAATTGGAAGAACATCAATGAAGTTTTGGACAGCTTTAAGATTAAGCTTAAATAACCTTTTAACAAAAAAAGGTAGAACCATATTAGTTTCATTTGCTGGATCAATTGGAATTATTGGAATTGCACTTGTTCAAGCTGTATCAAATGGTTTCCAAAATTATGTTGATTATATCCAAGAAGATACATTAACATCATATCCATTAACTATTATGCAAGAATCTGCTGATGCAACAAGCATGCTACTTGCAATGACATCTGGAGAGCGTGAAAAAAAAGATTCAAATGAGGTAAAAGAAGAACAATATATTTCTTCAATGCTTTCAAATATTACAACAAACGATTTACAGAGTTTTAATAATTATTTAAAAACAAATTATAATGAAATAAGAGATGATATTGCAAATATCTCATATGCATATAGTGTAGAGCCAAATATTTATTCAAAAAGAGCAGATGAAAAATTACCTACTAAACTTAACCCAAGTGAACTATTTAGTAACATGCTAGGTGGTGGCAATATAATGGGAATGTCTACTTCAGTTTATTCTCAAATGCATGCAGATAGAGCATCTTTAGCAGAGTCTTATGATGTTCTTGCAGGTCATTGGCCTGAAAAATATGATGAAATGATAATAGTTCTTTCAGAGCCAAATAAAATTTCAGATTATTTGATTTATTCTTTAGGTTTAAGAGATTATAAAGAACTAGAAGATATTGTAAAAAAGGTTATGAATGGAGAAAAAGCAAATGTTCAAAATGAGCCACTTACACTTTCTTATGATGACCTTATGAAAACTGAATTAAAGCTAATTTTTGGCAGTGATATCTATAAATATAATGAAAATTATGATATTTATGAAGATATGACAGAAAATGAAGAATATATGAATAATTTATATTCAAATGCAATTAATTTAAAAATAGTTGGAATTGTATCTGCTAAAGAAGGGGTAAATTCAATGGCACTAAATCCAGGGGTTGCATATACAAGTGATTTAATTGATTATATTATTGATAAAACAAAAGATGCTGATATTGTAAAAAAACAACTTGAAACAGATGAAATAGATGTTATTTCTGGAAAGAGATTTGATAGTAAAGAAAGTGATAAAGGTTTAAATTTTGCGGATTTAATATCAGTAGATAGTGAAAAACTACAAAGTGCTTTTAACATAAAAATTGACCAAAATTCTATTCAAAGTGAAACACAAAGCTATATGACAGATATAGCAAATTCAATTACAACAGACACTACACCTGCAAGAAATGCATTTAAAGACAATTTAGATTATTTTGCAAATGAAATTATAGGAAATCTTTCAGGAGAAATAAAAGAAGAGAATATAGATGGAATAGTGGCAGATTATTTAAGTAAATCAGAATCAAAATCTAGATTATTAAAACTAGAAAAAGATTATGTAATTCCAAAAGAAACATTTGAAACAGCTTATTCTGGACTTTTAAAAGGTTTATTACAAGTATATATTAATGCGTATAAAGCTTCAGCACAAGGAATTGATAATAATTCTTCTGTAGGAGAAGTACAAAATAATCAAAATATTTCTCAAGAAGAAATACAACAGTATTTAAATGACAAAAATATTTCTCAAGAAGATATACAAAAATATATTGAAAATATGCCTGAAGGTAGCAATATAGATTTAAATGTGATTGCTCAAAGTTTAGATTCAAATACAATTACTCAAAATGAATTGCCACCTCAAATTCCAGAAATAATGGATACATCAGAACTTGAAAAGCAGATTAAGCAAACACTTATATCAACTTATTTGTCAAATTCTGTTGTGGAAGAAACTG
>DOYA01000132.1 GCA_003518755.1 Clostridiales bacterium
AACTTATTTCTGGAATTACTTGTGGTTTTATTCCTTCTGCTACTTTTCGTGAAACATCTCTTAATGTTGATTCATTAATATCTTTTTGTCCTATTACTGTTCCATCATTTTTTACACCAAAATATAAAGTTCCTTCTCCATGTTTATTTAACATAGAAGATAACGATATTACACCTTCATCTAATTCGCTGGTGCTTTTTTTGAATTCTAGTGTTTCATTCTCCATACCTAAATTCATCATTTCAAAACCTCCCACTACATTCTAACTCAAATAAAAATCTTTTGCAAGTTATTCTGACATTTATTCTGACATTTATTCTGACATTTAGTATACCAATATTTTTTTATTATATTCTTTTTTAAAAAAGATTTTGAAGAATCTTTGAACGTATTGGTTTCTTAACATTCTAATCGGTGGAAACTTTGATTTTGTGCAATGTTTTATGTTTCTTTTTTTGACTACTTTGATATATATACCTCTACCTTCTCCTAAATTTTTTTAAATAAAAATGCAATTTAAAAAATTAAATCAATATTTCTAAAATTGCATTTTTGTCTAGTTATAATTTAATATGAATTTTTCTACATCTAACCAATCATTAACTCTAATTATATCATTATTTTTTAGTTCTTCTTGCGTTAAGTTTTTATTTCTAAATTCTGTAAATAAAAGTTTTTGTTTGCAATTTTTTAAGTTAGATACTCTATCATCTATTCCAATATCAAACTTTATTTTGGTTTTATCTGCCATAAATATAAACTTATTCGGATCAATAAATGGAAACCAATAACTCAAATAATCATATTTATTCTTTAAATTTGTAGCTGCATCAATTACATCTCCATTCCATATATATGATGTAACAATATAAACTTCATATTCTTGGCTTAAACGTGTTATAACATCTACGCAATTTGGCAAAGGTTTAATATAATTATCATTTATGTCTTTATATAAATTTTTATATTTATATTTTTTTTTAAATTTTTCTTCTTTTCCTTTTAATAAGTCTTGTCGATTCTGAGTTTTTAAATTATCAAAATTAACTTCTCCTAAAAATTCTATTAAAAATTCAGAAAATTTCCCTACAACAATAACTTCATCCATATCAATCATAATTGTTTTTTTATGCATCTTATATTACCCCTTTTTTCATATTAATTATCATTTAACAACCAATCTGCAATATCAATTACTTCTATTCCTTCTTGTAAATAACGTTCATGATTTAGTCTTGTTATTACTTTTATATCAGGGGTATCAATTATTCTTATTAATTTATCTAAATAATATTATCTCTCTATTAATTTCATTTTCAAACTCCATGAATATTATAAAATATTATTTTTCATTTAAAATAACTCTACAAATATACTTTTTATTATTTCTACTATATCCCTACTTTACTATTGATATAAAAAAGAGAATATACTACAATTCTCTTTTTTTATCTATTTTATTTCAGTTCCTCCCCATTCAACAGCTACAAATCCATTTCTTTCTTGTGCTGTTAATTGTTGTTCTTGAACTTCGATAGGATAATCTAAACCTTTAAATGTCATTAATACTCTTATAATTGTATCTGGATTTGGATTAATTTCTAATGGCATATTTTCATTAATTTCGGCTAATGTTGCAAATCTTATATAATTATATTTATTAGCCTCTAATTTTGGTAACCAATATATTATGAATTCTTCAGATTCTCTTTCTGTCAAGCCTAATATAGCAAGTTTTTCTTCTAAAAATGCAATTGCATCTTCGCCTTTAACAACAAAACCATCATTTTCTATTTTAAAGTTTACGATATTTTCACTTTCATAGTATAATGCATATAAATCTTTATTTGTTGTTAAGTCAGTTAAAGTTCCATCTTTTTTTGCTAATACTTTCCAACCATTTGAATATTTTGGATAAGATACTGTTATATTATTTTTATATTGTAGTTTAACAGAAACCTCTGTATCTTTAGTTGGATATAAATATACTATTGGTTTGTATACAATATCTCTATCTTCAAAATTATTTATATGTTCTGTATTAATGTTAAAATTGGCATTAGTTATGTTTTTATCTAATGTAATAAATGTAAACTCAACAGTTGGAGGCAAAACACCTCCATATGAATAACTTGTAAGAGTAATATTTACATTTGCTTCTGTTCCATTTAAAGTTACATTATCTATTGTATAATTGTCATGCGATGATGAAGCATCATGAGCTTCTATTGCAAGAGTGTGATTTTTAAAATAATTATTATCAAAATAATTTAAAACATTTTCATCATCAATTGTAATTGTTCCAAATTGTTTGACATATTTTTCTAATTCGACATATGAACTAATAAAAGAATTTTCTATACAATTTGATGAACCAGAATAATAACCTGTTTTTGTAGTATACTCAATTTTACTACCATTTGTTTGATTATTTGAATTAGAATAAATTGTAGTACTATTTCCATTTGTATAAGATGATGTTTTAGGTTTATGAAAAAATCTTATAAAGCAATATATTCCTATACCAATAGCAGCAATAATAACAATTATAAAAGTTATAGCTATCTTTAAACTGATTTTTATTTGTTTTTTTTCTTCCATTTTTATTCCTCCAATTCTTTTGTAAATATGATATTTATATATTAACAGATTCTCTATTTTTATTTAGTTCATCTTCTAATGATATATCTGTTATCTCTGTTCCATTTGAGTATTTATCTGCTACTTTTGAATTCCAAGCAAGTGATATATCATACAATTCACATTATAAAAACAATGACATTGCTAATTTCTTTTATTTTAATATATAGTTTTCTACGTTAATTTAGCAGTTTTTAAAAAATTTTCCAAATATATTGCCACTCCATCTTCATCATTTGACAAAGTTATATCAGTTGCATATGTTTTTAATAATGGATTTGCATTTTTCATTGCAATTGAATAACTTGTTTGCATAAACATCTCGATATCATTTAATTCGTCACCAAATGACATTGTTTCACTTTTTGAAATATGAAACATTTCACAGTATTTTTTAATAGCAAGTCCTTTACAGGAAATTTTCGTAGAAACAAAAATATAATATTGATTATCAAAAACAAATATGTTTCCATTATTTCCTATTTTAATATTATCTATATTTTTTAAATTTTCAATAAACGATTTTGCTGATTCATAATTATTAGAAGAAAAATGAATATGTAAAATCTTATTTTTTTGTATTATTTCTTTTAAGTTATATGCATAATTAACTGTATCACTATGTCTTTCAATATCATTAGTGAACTGCCCATTAGTCGTATCTATAAACATATTAACTGAATAATTTTTAGATATATTATATATTTTTTCACAAGTTTTATTTGATATATGACTCATATATAGCTGTTTATTATTATTAAAATCATAAATCTCTGCACCATCTGATGCGATGACAATTTTGCTTGCACATGCTTCAAGTGCTATTTTATAAGCATATTCTTTTGATCGACCAGAACATAGAATTGTAGAAATGCCATAAGAACTGCATTTCTTCAACACATCTTTTGTTTTTTGAGTTATTTCTTTATTAGAATTTCTCAATGTTCCATCTATATCTAAAAATATTGTCTTTATCAAATTATTTTATCCTTTCAATCCTATATTTCTTTTATTTATCATCAAAAAAGACATCATGAATAGCTAATACAGCTTTATCCGCATCTTTTAAATCAATTAAAACTGAAATATTAATCTCAGATGTTGAAATCATTTGAATATTTATATTATTATCATAAAGTGCTTCAAACATTTTTGCAGCTATTCCAGGATGAGAAATCATCCCTGCCCCAACAATTGAAACTTTTGCTATATTTGTATCATATACTATTTCAGAATTTACAATCATTGATTCTAATATTTTATTTACTTCATTAATTTGATTTTTAGCAACAGAAAAAACAATATCTTTGTTCTCATCTCTTCCAATTGATTGAATTATAACATCAACATTAATATTATTAGATGACAATTTTGAAAAAATTTTAAAAGCTTCACCTGGTTGATTTTTTACTCCAATAATTGATATTAATGCAATATCTGTATCTTTGGTTATACCTCTAATTACCATTTTTTCCATCTTTGCATCCTCCTTAACAATAGTACCTGGGACTGGATTAAATGATGAAAGAACCTCTAGTGGAACATTATATTTTTTTGCAAGTTCAACTGAACGATTATTTAATACTTGTGCTCCAAGAATAGCAAATTCTAACATTTCATCATAAGTTATTTCTTTTAATTTTCTTGCATTTTTAACCTTTCGTGGATCTGCTGTATATACACCTTCTACATCTGTGAAAATTTGACATTTATCAGCATTCATTACCGCAGCAATTGCAACAGCAGAAGTATCAGAGCCACCTCTTCCTAAAGTTGTTAAATCATCAAATTGATTAATTCCTTGAAATCCAGCAATAACAACAATATTATGTTTAGAAATTTCATTTTCAATTCTTGTTTTATCTATTTTTTTTATTCTTGCATAATTATAAATACTATCAGTTAATATTCCTGACTGCCACCCTAATAAACTTATTACAGGCAAACCAATTTTTTCAAGAGCCATTGCAACTAGTGAAATAGAAATCTGTTCTCCTACATTTAATAATTGATCTAGTTCTCTTTTTGAAGGATGAGAATTAATTTCTAAAGCTTTGTCTATAAGGTCATCTGTTGTATCTCCTTGAGCAGAAACAACAACGATTACATCATTGCCTTTTTTATATGTATCTTTAATTATATTTGCGATATTTTCAATTCTTTCTTTGTTTGATACTGAAGTACCTCCAAATTTCTGTACAATAAGTCCCATAATATACCTCTATTAAAATATTTACTTAGTTTTCTTAATATAAATGATTTTTTCATAATCCGAATTATTACTTCTTTCAACCATTTTATTATATACTCTATCTCTTAAATCCTTTTGTGCTTCTTTTTTTGTAAGATTATTATTTATAGTAAAAGGTCCATCTATATAAGAAATAATTTGCATTCTACCATTTTTCTTTTTATGATATGTATTTGTTAAACAAAATACATCTGTATTTAATTCAACAGGGTATTTAAATGATACCGCTTTAAAATTCCTTATTTTAGTATAATATGGCCAAATATGTGCTTCAGGATAAATTGTTATACTATGTTTATTTTCAATTGTTAGTTTTATAGCATTTAAAAAATTTTTGTAAGCCTTTAAATTTGAAGGTAATGGAAATGCTCCAAGTAATCTTACTAAAAGTTTTAATCCTGGCATAGATATATTTGCAGGATCAACAATAAAAAAATTTCTTTTAGGATAATTTGCTAAACTTGGAATAAAAGTATCTGCAAATATTTGAGTATGGTTTGCATATATAAAATATCCTCTTTTTTTTGCTTTTTTTAATTTCTCTCTACCAACAAATTTAATATCAAATTTTATTTTAGCATATAAATACTTTATCGGCATACTCAATACATTTTGAGTTAATATAGATGCAGTATTCCAAATTGGATTTTTATGTATAAATTTATAGTTTTCATTTACATTAACTATTTTTATGTTTTCCATTGTAGCAAAATCATCTACTAGCTCATCTTTATAATAATATATTTCTTTCTCTTTATTATTTTTATCCATTTTCATCATCTTCAGTATTTTCTATAACTGTTGTATACTCTAGTGGGATATTATAGAAATTCTCATATATCTTTTTCCAAACCTCTGTATTTTTATCCTTCATATTTTGAGTATTTTCTTTAACTGTTGCATTCTCATTCGGATATATTGGTTTATCAATATTTATAAAATATTCAAGTATTGGAAAACCATCATTTCCAATTTTATCACTATTTTTCATTGTTATAAAAATTGGAACAACTGGAACATTGTTCTTTGCAGCAAATCTAAAAGCTCCGCTTTTAAGTGGCTTAGGTTTTTTATAATTCCACCATAGGCTTTGTTCTGGATAAATAAGGATATATTCATCATCTGCAAGAATTTTCTCAACAGCTTTAATAAATTCCTCCATAGCTTTAGGAGATGTAGCTAAAGGTAATGTATTACTATTCCTAAATAAATATCCATAAAAACCTGGAAAGTTCGTATAATTACCTTCTCTAATAACTTTATATAATGTTTTTCTCTTTTTATTAGATGATCTAAATGCTGTTTCAACAGCAAATACATCAAATGGATTAAAATGATTACATGTTAAAATTGCACCACCTGTAAGATTATTAAGGTTTTCTAAGCCATTTATTTCTTTAATCATAAGTTGATTTTTTCTAAGTAATTCTTTTAAAAATCCTAATCCAATAGTATTTGCAACAGTTGTTTTTAGCTTGCTAGTTAATTTTTCATTTAAATAATCTACTTCACCTGGCATAATTGGAATTGTTGGAGGATCTTTTTCAGCATCAACATCAAATTTACCTTCTTTTTCAAGTCTTGCAATCTCATCAAGTATTGCTAGTCTATCTTCAGATTGTTTTATTAATACATTTTTCTTTCTTAAGCTTAGTATAGTGTTTTTTATTTTACTATAGCTTCTAGGTCCTCTATCATATCCAACACATTGAGTTTCAAATTCAGCAAGTTCAAATAATTGCTTTGTTTTTTCTTCATCTTCTTTTAATTGCTCTTGAGTATAATTTTTCTTTATTTCTAGAATTTCATCATAAAATTCAGTTTTTTTAGCATATTTCCAAAAATATTCACTATATAATACTGCATCATTATGCCATGGCTTGCGAGCAAGAGTATAATGAACAATTTTAATTTTATTAGTGTTTACATTTTTAATAGGAGCAGGAGATTTGTTCCACATTTGATTTATATACTTTACTCTACCTTTGCACATTCTATTTAAATAATCTTGGTCTTGAGCAACTGAATAGATATTCTTTTCAAGTAAATATAAAAATTTTTCTTGAAGTCCAAATTCTCTTAGCTCTTTTAAATTCATTAAAAGAACACCTGCATTAAAATAGTGTTTGTTATCACTTACTCCAATAACACGTTTAGCATAGTTTTTAACCTCTGGAGTATAAATTGCAGTTTCTTCTGTTATAGCACCAAGTAAAGAATTTTTAATATTTATATTGTATAATTTAGCAATATCATCTAAAACAACTATATCACAGTCTAAGTATAGTACTTTATCATATTCGGGATACAGAGTTGGTAAAAATAGCCTAAAGTATGTATCTTTAGAATAATAGTCTCTAGTGTAAAGCTTATCTTTGATTCTATCTATATAATAGTTTAAATCTACAAATTCAATTCTTATATTATCTTTTGAGAATTTTTTAATTCTAGCAATATTTTCCTTAGAGATATTTGTATATAAGATTCTTAAATTATACAAATAGTTTTCTGAAGAATTATCAATAATTGATTGTAAAGTTACAGCTAAAAATGGAATATAATTATCATCTAACGCAAAAAATATTGGTATTTCTTTTTTATTTGTATTCATTTACTTTCTTTTCCCCTTTAATTTTTTCAAATTTATCTTTTAATTCTAAATATTTATTTAAATCCTCATCAAATCTATGACATTTAAATTCATCATGTACTTTTTCAATATCCCATTGTTTAAAATTTGTTGTATGAGGATATGGCTTAAACATTAGTCTTTTACAAAAATGACATACAAGAGTATCATCTCTATCAAATTTAGATTGTTCATTAAACTTTCTAGGTAGAAGTTTTTTCTTTGTAGTAGACCAATAAACAGCATCCTGATCAGCAAAAAGCATTTTTTTAGTTTTAATTCTTTCTCTTGCTTTTTCTAATAATCTTGTTTCTTTTATTTTTTTCATGTTTAAAAGTAACATTCCAGCATTTATATAATCTGGTCTAATAAAAATACATCCATATTTTTCCTTTACAGCAGCATATTCATAATCTTCTACATCTATATTATAAAGCTCTGAAATATCTCCAGCTAACATCATATCTATATCTAAATATAATAACTTATCTGGCATATCCTCAACTAAATCTGCTAAAAGTCTAAGCAATGTATATGGAGTACAATATGCACTCTCATTTGGACTTTTCATAAATTCTTGTTCATATAGAGATGTAACATCAACTAGTTTAACTTCTGAATTAGAATTTTTTGATTTAACAACTTCATCTAAGAAATCTGCTTCTTTTTGACTTAGTGGTTTGTATTCTTTTTTTATTCTAGTTAATTTTGCAGTAAATATATAACATCTAATTGGTTCATTTGTTTTATTTGTCATTGAAATTAGTTCTGTAAGCATTCCATCAAAAACTTTATTATTTCCACATAATAGTACATTTATCATTGTTTTTATTATCCCTTTTATTATTTTCTATAACATCATAACATAAAATAAAATATTTTTCAAATTTTATTTATTATTCACTCTTCCAAAAAATTATATAATAATCAAATTAAAATAGCAATACATTTTTATCAACTTTTTTGCCAAAAAGTTACTAGATAATGGTTATAGCTTAATTAATTTATAAAAAAGTTGATATATTAATATTTTGAAAACAATCGAATGTAATTGGAGCATTATTAGAAATTCTTATTTAATGCGTAATGCAACCGAGATTGTTTGATAAATACTAATATATCAACTTTAGCAGTTTATAAAACATTTATAGTCAAAAACCAGTAATGCCAAAAATCTTGAGTAAATATGTAAAAATGTTGATTTTCTTATGATTTTATGTCATAATAAAACTATCTTTATGTAAAGGATTATTGGTTATAATGAATAAAATGTCTTTAGAAAAATTAGAATATGATAAAATATTAGAAAAATTATCATTATTTTGCAATACATATATTGGTAAAAATTTAGCACTTCAACTTCTTCCACTAACAACGAAGGATGAAGTTGAACACGCTTTGCAAGAAACTCTTGAAGCTGTTAGTTTAATTGAAAGAAATTCTGTGCCACCAATTTCAGAAATTGATGATATTAGTTTTTATATTAAAGCTCTAGAAAGCTCTAATACTATTTCTGCAAAAGCTCTGCTTGCAATCTGTAATATAATAGAAATGGCAAATGAATTGATTAATTATTTTACAGTATTCAAAGATACCGAAGAATATTTTGTTATCAATAACTATTTTTTACTTCTATATAGTAACCATTCTATTATTGATAAAATAAAAAAATCGATAATTGATGAAAATACTATTGCAGACAATGCTTCAAATACTTTATCAAATATCAGAAAAAAGAAGCATAAATTAGAGCAAGATATAAAATCAAAATTAAATAATATATTACATTCTTCAACATATTCCAAATATATTCAAGAAAATGTTGTTACACTTAGAAATAATAGATATGTTATTCCTGTAAAACAAGAATATCGTTCTTTTGTTAAAGGCTTTGTACATGATATATCCCAAAGTGGCTCTACTGTTTTTATAGAGCCAATCGCAGTATTTGATTTAAATAGTGAATTAAATAATTTAAGAATTGAAGAAACTGCTGAAATTGAAAAGATTCTAAAAGATTTAAGTTCAATGCTCTTCCCTTATACAGAAGAAATAAAGCAAGACATGGAAACAATTGGAATAATTGACTTTATATTTGCAAAAGCAAAATATTCAAATTCAATAAATGCTATAACACCTATTATTAATGATGAAAAATTTGTAAATTTAATAAACGCTCGACACCCATTAATAGATGAAAAAAAGGTTGTTCCAACATGTATAAGTATAGGAAATGATTTTAATTTACTTATAATAACTGGCCCAAATACTGGTGGTAAAACAGTATGTTTAAAAACTATTGGTCTACTTGAATTAATGGCATGTTCAGGTTTAAATATTCCTGCAAATGAAGGCTCAAGTATTTATATATTTGATAATGTTTTTGCAGATATTGGAGATGATCAAAGCATTTCTGATTCTTTAAGTACATTTTCTAGTCATATGTTAAATATATCAAAAATATTAGATACTGCAACTTCTGAATCACTTGTATTAGTTGATGAATTAGGTTCAGGTACAGACCCTATTGAGCGGAGCCAATCTTGCAATTAGCATTTTAGAATATTTTAAAGAAAACAATATTTTGACTGTTGCAACAACTCATTATCAAGAATTAAAAAGATATGCAATACTTAATGAAAATGTACAAAATGCAAGTGTTGAATTTGATATTGAAAACCTAAAGCCAACATATAGGTTATTATTAGGAATTCCTGGTAAAAGCAATGCCTTCGCCATTAGCAAAAAGTTAGGAATAAAAAAAGAAATAATAGATAGAGCAAAAACTCTTATGGATAAAAATGATGTAGAATTTGAAGAATTACTTAAACAAATTTATGATGACAAAATTAACATTGAATCTACTAAACAACAAATTGAAAAAAACTTAAATCAAGTCGAATTACTAAGAAAAAATTTAGAAAGAGATGATTCAAAGTTAAAACAGCAAGAACGTGATATTATTGATAAGGCCAAAACTGAGGCACGAGATATCTTATTAGATGCTAAAGATGAAGCCACAAAAATAATCAATGAAATGAGACAAATAGAAAATGAATCTGAAAATATTGATAAACTTAATGATTTGAGAAACACTTTAAATACATCAATAAAAAACAAGTCAATAGAAGAAAAAGTCGAAAATTTTGCAGTAAATCCAATCCCTATTGATTTAATTAAAATAGGTCAAAAAGTATATATAACAAATTTAGAACAAAATGGAATTATTGTATCAAATATAAATAAATCTAAAGAAGTTCAAATACAGATTGGAACAATAAAAACTAAAGTAAATATAAAATATCTTGAATTACCTAGAAATATAAAAAATGATTTAACAAAAACAGAAATAAAATCTAATCCAAGAGTTTCAAAAACTAAAACAGCTAATTCTGAAATAAATCTAATAGGCTTAACAGTTGATGAAGCACTTCCATTAGTTGATAAATTCATTGATGATTGCTTTCTAGCAAAACTTCAAACAGCAAGAATTGTACATGGTAAAGGTACAGGAAAATTAAGACAAGCCATACAATCACATTTAAAAAACAACAAACGAATTAAATCATATAGAACCGGCACCTATGGGGAGGGTGAAATGGGAGTAACAATCATTGAATTAACATAATATTTTCATTTGGGGACGGTCCTTTTTTGCAAATTTTTTCATTTGGGGACGGTCCTTTTTTGTAACATTTTACATATTTTCCCAGATTTTCTTTATTTCATATCTAGAAATCTTAGTTATTCTTGCTATTTGATTTATATTTGTTCCATTTATATCTGCTAGTTTCTTAATTATTTTCTCTCGCTCATATTTGTTAACAAGTGACAAATCACTTGCGTTTTGAACATTAAATTTTTCTTTTATTATATTTATTAGCTCATCTTCTCCAAGTCTATTAATTATTTCAAATTCTGCATATTTATCTAAATTATTCTTGTTATCTTCTAATGTATATTTTATAAATTCATCTAAATCATCATTAAAATAATGCAATAGAACTTTTGGATTGATTATTTTTCGTTTATTTTTTATATAATCTTGATAACTACTCCATTTATACTTTTCAGTTTTTTCAATTTTAGCATTCTCTGGATTTCTATGAACATATTTACAGACATTTAAAAAATAATCTAAACTTTCCACCTTTTTACTTAAATATCTATTTTCAAAAAGATGTCCTCTTCTATCCATTTTTTTATTGAAATACATCGAATATCTGATTCCTAAATTATGCATTGATTTTGATAATAAATCATCTTTGACTTTAATAACCATATGAACGTGATTATTCATCAAACAATAAGAAAAAATTTCATATTTGAATTTATCTTGAGTTATTTGCATTCTGTCTAAAAAAATATATCTGTCTTGATCATCATAAAAAATGTCTTGTTTGTCGTTACCTCTAAATATCACATGATAAACATCTGACAAACTGTATTCTCTGCTTTTTCTTGGCAACAACCCACCTCCTTTACATAATATTTGCAAAAAAGGACCGTCCCCAAATGAAAAAATTTGCAAAAAAGGACCGTCCCCATTTGAAAATTATATTTTCTCCTTAATCTGTTCTCCTGTTACCATATTTTTTATTGTGTATGTTCCTGAATTTACCTCATCATCTCCAATTACAATTGTATATGGTATTTGAAGTTTGTCGGCATATTTAAATTGTGCTTTTATTTTTTTATCTTCATAATATATTTGAACATTTTTGCCTTCATTTCTAAATTTGTCTGCAACTTTTGCAACATATTCAAAATTATCTGTCATTGAAATTATTAAAATATCTGCTATTGATTTCTTTTTTGCTTCAATTAGTTTTATTTCATTTAATTGATAGAATAATCTTGTTAAACCTATTGATATTCCAACTCCTGGAAGTTTCTTATCTGTGTAATACTCTGCTAAATTTTCATATCTACCACCAGAACAGATACTTCCTAAAGATTTATACTCATCTAAAAATGTTTCATATACTGTTCCTGTATAATAATCCAAACCTCTTGCAATTGTTAAATCAATTTTGAAATTTTCTTCTGAAACATTGAAATATCTAATATATTTAACTACTTCTTTTAGTTCCTGTAAGCCTTTGACAAAAACTTCATTTGTAATACCTAATTCGTTAAGCTTTAATAGTTTTTCATCAGTTGTTCCGTCAATTTCAATAAAATTTATTATCTTTTCAATGTTTTCTTTTTCAACGCCTAATTCTTCAAGCTCTTTAATTACTTCTTCTTTTCCAATTTTTTCAATCTTATCAATTATTCGTAAAATTTCTCCTGCATTTTCTTTTTGGCCTAAACTTTCAAATAAACCATTTAATATTTTCCTATTATTTATGCAAATTGTAAATTTACCAAAATCTAATTCACTAAATGTATGATAAATTACATTTGTAAGCTCAGCATCATTAATTATAGAAAGCTCTCCATCTCCAATAATATCAATATCACATTGGTAAAATTCTCTGTATCTACCTCTTTGAGCTCTTTCTCCCCTATATACTTTTCCAATTTGATATCTTCTAAATGGAAAGCTCAATTCTCCATAATTTTTTGCAACATATTTTGCAAGAGGTACAGTTAAGTCAAATCTTAAACTTAAATCATTATCCCCTTTGGTAAATCTATATATTTGCTTTTCAGTCTCTCCTCCTGCTTTTGCAAGCAAAACATTTGAATCTTCAATAATAGGAGTATCTAATGGCAAAAATCCAAATTTTTCATAATTGTTTTTTATTGTATCTTTAATTTGATTAAATAGTATTTGTTCTTGTGGTAACAATTCCATGAATCCTGGAAGTGTACGTGGTTCAGTTTTATTCATATTTATCCCTCATTTCACATAAAAAATTATATTATTAATATAATTCATAAATTATTTTATATCCGCAACTTGGCTGTGCATTGTATATGCTTTTTTCTATACTCTAGGAAAGTCATCATCATAAGATGATAGACTTGACGTAGAGGAGAGTTATGGCAGAATTTAGATTTTGTAGCATTTTATATGCGTACAAAATCTTTTTCTGGTTTTCTTAGGCTAAAGCACGAAAAAAGATATACAATGCCGCCGTTGCTACTCTATTTAATAAATTTTGGTCCGCGTCAGCATTTCGTTTTTTAAAATCCGTATGGTGGGTATCCCTAAAGGGGTACCATAAGATTTTAAAAATGATGTGCGGTTAAACAGGACCAAAATTTTTCCTTAAGTATCATAGAAGTATGTTGCCTCTAAATCTGCCTCATAAGTTAATAATGCAATTGGATATTTTGTATATGCAATACCAATTGTATTATATAATTCTTTTGGTTCAGTGTGTCCCATATGCCAACGAATTGCATATTTTTCCTCGGGTGTTAATTTAATGTATTCTGTAATCATCATTACAGATTTTTCGCCATGGCCATATGGAATAGTATCATCTACTGTATAATATGGTACTTTTTCCCATACTCCTAAAGCATTTTTTGCATTTCTGTAATCTATTTTATAATAATTTGCTTTGCACAAATCATGAAGAAGTGCAATAAGTATTAGTGATTCTTGTGGTGTTTTGATATCAATTACAGAATGTTCAACTTTATATTTTAGAATCTCATATACTTTTAAACTATGTTCTAATAATCCATGTTCTATTGAGCCATGAAATCTAGTACTAGCTGGTGCTTCAAAAAAATCAGTTTTGGTAATAAATTCAATTAAATCTTCAATATTTTCTCTATTTGTACTTCTTAATAAATTTAAAAATTCTTCTTTCATTTTCTTTTTCCTTTCATTAGAAAGTTGGAAGAAGGAAGTCTGACCTCCTACCTCTGACTTCCTCCCTCCTTATTATTCTGTTTCTATCTTATTTTTAATTTTTTGGGCTTTTTTTCTTATTCTTTGTATAGCAGTATCTACTGATTTTGTTTTTGTATTTAAACTTTCTGCTATTTTTGAATAGCTTTCTCCATTTTTATAATGTGTTAAAACTTGCTTCTCAAAATCACTTAGACTTGTATTAATTTCTTTTTCAACAACAGAAAAATATTCTTTTTTTGTAACTATTTCAAGTGGATCTTCACCTGTTTTTCTAGTGTCTAGTACATCAATAACTTGTGTGTCTCCATCTTCATCATAGGCACCTGCATTTAATGATACAGAAGAATTTAAAGGAATATGCTTTTTACGATTAGAATTTTTAACAGCAGTAATCATCTGCCTTTCAATACATAAACCTGCAAATGTTTTAAATGAATTGTGCATCTGATTATTATATGATTTTACTGCTTTATACAAACCTATATAGCCTTCTTGTAACATATCATCTTTTTCAGATCCAACCATAAAAAACTTATTTGCTTTAATGCTTACCATATCTTTATATCTATCTATTAAACAGTCTAAAGCTGTATTATTTTGTTCTTGTTTTGCTTTTTGTATTAATGTTTCATCTGACATTTGACTTAATTGTTGTCTAAAATCATTTAGTTCAAATTCTGCCATTAGTAGCTCCTTATATGTTGGTTTTCTTGTTTAACATTATATTAATTAATAGTTGTAATGTCAAGCTTTTTAGTTGATTTTAATAACTTTTTTATTGATTTTTCAAACATTTCTTCTTTCTTTGATACAATTATTTTAGTTGATGCGTTTGTTTTATTTGCTAACATATTATTTTTATTTAGATAATTATATACTTTTGTAGCTAATGCTTTTCCAGTATTAATCAGTGTTACATTATAATCAAATTCCTTTTTTATAACCTTTTCAAAATAAGGATAATGCGTACATCCAAGTATTATTGTATTAACATTATTTTCTTTAAATATTTTCATATAATTATGTATTGCTTCTACAACATCTGATGTACTAATTTTTCCATTTTCTGCAAATTCTGCAAGTAAAGGACATGACTGATTAAAAACTTCAACTTTAGGAATCTTTTCTTTTAAATATTTTTCCCATGCCCCATTTTTGATTGTACCTACTGTGCCCATTACACCAATTTTAGCAATTTTTATATTTTTTACATATTCAACAGTAGGTAAAATTATACCTTCAATATAAGTATCATATTTTGATTTTAAGGTCTTTAAAGCTTGAGATGTCGCAGTTCCACAAGCAATTATAATCATTTTTACATCATACGAAAGTAAATAACTCGTATTATAAGATGAAAACTTAATTATATCATCTTTTGATTTATTTCCATAAGGAAAATTTAATGTGTCACCCAAATAAATATAATTTTCATTAGGCATTATTTTTTCTAACTCATTTAATACTGTAATTCCTCCCAAACCAGAATCAAATACTCCAATTGGTCTATTATCCATAGATCCCCCTACTTGATTATTTCATATATAACAAAATAATCATCTGAATATATTTTATTATAATTTCCTTTATCTGTTTCATCAATTAACATTGCTATTTTGGAATTTTTATATAATATTATGTGTGTTATACCATAATCTTTAAATGTTTTTCCATAGTATCTTCCAATATTTGATGTATTAATGAAGTCTATAAAAATATCATTGTTAGTTTTATTAAATTCAGGTGAATATAAATCTGCTCTTGAATCAATAAAAACCGGTATTCCTTTATATAATAAATAGCTACCATAATTATATTCATTAAATAATCTTATATTATTAACATCTAAATTTTCTAATATCCATTCAGATGCTTTTACAGGATATGATTTTTCACTAACATATACATCATTACTTTTATTTTTGATATATTTACAGCTATAATAAATAGTAGGTAATGATATTAATGCTATAATAAAAACATTAATAAATTTTTTCGATAATTCTTCAATTTTTTCACTTGAATATTTTTCTATAGCATTCGAAATCATTCGGTTTAATATCAGAGACCCCAAAAGAACAAACATTGTTGATTGTCTCTTTGAGCTAAACATCAAATAAGTTAGCCCACCTATCATAAATAAATCTGCAAGTCTTATTTTTGTTTTTGTAAATGTTAAAACCGCTAAAAATATGATTATTGTGCATAATATAGGTGTATCATTAATTAGAGTTAATGGTAAATGTTCATTTATATTTTGAGTTGTATTTCCATGCATTGTATTATATAAATATGTATATGGTGTTGTACCTAATGGTGTTAGAAAACCTGTTAACGCACAAATTAGCATTAAAACAATCAGCCACTTAACATTTTTATTTCTTTTTATTGTAATTTTATATGGTTCTTGATTTTCTCTATATTCTTTTCTTTTCTCATTTGAAATATATATTTGTTCTATCTTTTCATTTAATTCATTAACTTTTTCAATATTTTTTCTTGAAAGCCAAATAGCAATCTTTGTATAAAGTATTTCTATTTTTCTATATATAATTATATCAGCTAAAATTGCTATAATATATTCCCCTATATAAGGTAAGCTTATTACAAATAAAAATGGCCAAACAGCAACATGTAAGTTAGCTATTAAAATGGAACTAATTACAATACCTATAGAGTATCTAATTTTTTTTGGATTTTCTATAAACTTTTCAATAAAATAAATCACACAAATAAATATTATAAATGTGGCTAATTGTGCTCTTGCTGCAATATAACTTTTCAAAAGATACATTGACAGCAAACTAATAATCAAGGAAATTATTTGATTTTTATTAAGCTTTTTATTTATCTCATAAATCAATACACCAAGTAATATTGATAAAACACATACTGATACATATATACCTTGCCAACCACATTGATTATATATAATACTCATTATTACATCATAAAGCCAATGAGGATATGTATAAGGTAAATCATTATGCCAAGAATAGTGATCTTTCATATCAATACCATTTTTCTGTATCAAATTACCTATAGATACTGTATAAAAAGTATCATTTTGAAGTGTTTTAGGTGCAATACTAAACGAAAAAAGTGCAATTAATAAAATTGCTATTATCTCAAAAATAGCTTTTTTATGATTCTTCCAAAAATCTAGAATAATTTTCATAAATACTACCATTTCCTTTCTCATTTGTTTATATTAGTAGAACCAAAACCACCTTTTCTAGTTCCCTGTGCCTCATCATTATCTGCTATTAAAAATGGCATAAAAATTGCTTGCCCAACTATGTCCCCTTTTTTTATCATAATATCTTCTTCTTTAATATTATAAAAAGCAAACATAAAATGTCCATCATTGTCCTCATTTTCATAATAATCTTTATCAATAATTCCAACACTATTTGCTAGAATTAGCCCTTTCTTTTTAGGATTTGAGCTTCTATTTGCAAGCATTAAATACTCATTATCTCCCATATAAGCTTTTAATCCTGTTTTAACAAGAGTTGGATTAGCTCCTTTTTTGAAGCTTGGTATAATAACATCTTCCGCTGCTTCTACATCATAACCAGCAGAATATTTAGTTTTTCTTTCAGGAAGATTAATATT
>DOYA01000056.1 GCA_003518755.1 Clostridiales bacterium
AAGAAAAAAATTTTATTTTATATTACTTTTATACTATCTTTTGTTGTTCTTGGATTACTTGCAAGTCTTTTTATTAAAAATATTATGCCAATAGTTCATTCATATAACTGTATGAAAAAAGATTTTGAAAACGAACTTGCATCACCTTTTTCTGTTAATAAAATCGTGTATTTTAGCACAGCAAATGCAAATAGCACAATTAACCAAAATTCATCATTTACTATAAATAATTTATATCAAATAACAGATATAGCAATATTTATAAATAATAATTCAAATGGTGATTATTCAAATAAAAACACATTAAAAAAAGTTACTTTATCAGATATAGAATATAGTTTGGTCCCAAATGTTGGTGAGCCTAATTTGTATTATAAGAGTTTAAATGATTTTTCAAAAAATATTTTTGATATTAATAACAAAATCGATAAAAAAATTGAATTTGAAACAACTTCAGAAAGTGAGATTGATTTTAACTCTCCTGTTTTATACAATAATGCTGCTAATCCAATAACTTTAAGTTATGTAAATTCAAATATTTTAACAAACTATACTTTAGCAGATACTATTTCAAATCTATCTTATGATGGTAGTTTATTAAAAACATGTAATATTACTTTAAACTCTATTTCTTGCAAAATTGCTTTTAATCTGATTATTGAAAACAACTTAGATGAAATATATAATTGTCCTATGGTTTTAACTATACCTTTATCTACTGAAAATTCAACTATTTATGATGGAAAGCTTGTTTTAACTGATAATGTAGATTATAGATTTATTAAAAATAACTAGCCATAACTGTTCAATAGAAATAAAAATCTGAAGAAAAAATAAATGTAGGGGCGATTTTAATCGCCCGTTTATCATAATTGCGGGCGATTAAAATCGCCCCTACATTCTTAAAACAATTATTTATATATCATCGAACAATAAAAATCAAACTACAAATAATAATATACATAAAAACTGTAATAAACTTCCTGCAAAAATAAATAAATGAAAAATTGAATGCATATATTTTTTCTTTTTTCCAACACCGTAAAAAATTGCACCAATTGTATATACTATTCCTCCAGCCAATAATAATGAAAAGCCTGTCCAACCAAGTCTTTCTATCACTACATTAACTCTTGCAATTATACACCATCCCATTATTAAATAACATATCATTGAGAACACCTTGAAATTTTTTAAATCAATAGCATTTAAAACAATTCCTAAAATTGCTAGTCCCCAAATAATTCCAAATATTTTCCAACCAAGAGCTGTACTATATTCCCTTAAAGTACACAAAGCAAATGGAGTATATGACCCAGCAATTAATAAAAATATAGAACAATGGTCTAGAACTTGAAATACTTTCTTTGCTGTTGTATTAGGATGTAATCCATGGTATATACTACTCATTGTATATAATACAATCATTGTAATTCCATATATAATACTAGAAATAACTCCATAAACATTATGATGTATTGCAGCAAAAATTATACATAATACAAGTGCTATAACACCTAATGCACCACCTACAATATGTGTTGTCATATTAAAGATTTCTTCACCTTTTGTATATATAGGTAATTTTCTGTCTGCTAATTTAGTTCTTTTCATAAAAAATCCTCACTTTCTTTTGAATATTTATCTAGTTTTGTATACTATATCATATAGTTTGTAAAAATGCAAGAATTCTCCATATATTTTTTTATTTAAAACCTAATAAAACGATAATAATTGTATAGAATCTGTAGGGGCGATTTTAATCGCCCGTTTATCATAATTGCGGGCGATTAAAATCGCCCCTACATTTCAAATCTTGGTAAGAATTATAATATATATTATATTGCAGGCGATTAAAATTGCTCCTAGCCTGTATTCACCCCAACAATTCCTCCAAATACTCCACCTATTAATCCAACTATAATCATAATTACTGAAACCCAATTTATACTAAAATTAGAACTTACTATACTAGATATTAAATATAACAGTAATATGTAACTTGCTCCTATAATTCCTCCACTTATCATCCCATTTTTATGTAGTTTTCTTGTTCCTAAAGAACTTCCAATTAAAATACTTACTCCTGTAATTGTAATAATCACTGGTCTTATAGTTTGTTCTGATAGATTTGTATAAACAAGTAAAACAGAGTAAATAATGAGCATACACAATGTAAACAAAAATGATATAAATATTCCTCTTAATATACAAATTGACTGTTTATCACTTTTAAAAAAACTCATAAATATATTTCCTTTCACAAATTAACATTTAAAATAAGAACTTAGATGTTTAATCTAAGCTCTTATTAATATATTCATACTTTTTTTATTTATTACTTTTTATTATTTCTTCAAGTTCTTTTTTACACTGTTCTAAATTTTTAAAAACAATTCCATGAATACCAAGTTCATTTGCAGTTTTAATATTATTTGGATTATCATCTATAAATATAGATTCATTAGGGATTAAATCATATTTATTTAACAATGTAGTAAAATTATTAGTATTTGGTTTATTTGAACCAACTTCAAATGAATAAGTAGCACCATCTGCGACTTGAAAAACATCTGATAGAGTAATATCATAGTCATAGCATTCCTTTGATAAATCCGAAAGAATATATACATTAAACCCATTTGTTTTAACTTCTTTAAAAAATAGTTCCTCATCTTTTCTTATAGTTAATATGCTTAGCCAATTACCATTTTCTAATTCATCAATTTCTTTAGAGTATTCTGGTATTCTTTTCTTTATTTTCTCTTTAACTTCTTTAAATGTACCTTTTGGTTTAGTTGCAAGTTCCATCCATTCTTTTCCCAAAAAAACTTCTTTTAAAAGTATTTCTGTGTTTTTTTCATCATATCCAAAGTTTTGTATATATTTTTTAGGATTAAAATCAAATATTACTCCAGCCAAATCAAATATTATGTTTTTTATCATAAATATTCTCCTTTATTGATATTTATCTAAAGGTAGGATTTTTGCATATTTTTCTTTAGGAAATTCTTCATCATATTCAATATCTGAAAACAATTCTGGCATATCTTCTTTAAATTTTAATAGTAATGGAATAAATACTTGTCGAGCTGATGGATGACCATAAGAAGCAGAACAATGTCTCCTTAATATATATCTCCATTCCCTAATATTACATGTCATATTCATTTCTCCAATTGTAGAAAGAGAAAGTATCATTCTTAATTGGTCTGGTTTTCCTCCCATATTTGACATTTTAACATAGCTTTCCTCAATTGTTTTCATACATTTTTCCCATTCTTCATATAATTTTGTTCCTTTTTCAAAATGTGGTTGTTTTATTATTCTTAATTGATTTTCATATTTGTCTTTTCCATAATTACAATATCTTGTACTCTCATTTGAAAAACTTGCAAGTCTATGCCCTGGAATGTCCTGCATTAAACTTAAGTCTCCAAATACTTTTACTGAAATTTTTTCATGTTCAATAACAGATTCGTGTCCGCTTTTTATGCAATTTGTAATTATTCTTTTGTAACTATCTTCAGAAATATTAGCTTCAGACTTATAACAAGTTCTAGCAGCTTTTTCTATATTTTTCATTATTTTCATTCCATCATATTTTTCTATATAAACAGCTGGATCAAATATTCTCATTATTTTATCTCCTTTTAATTAAATTTTAGTTACTCTTGAATTTATTAAAGAAATACACTTATATAATTTGAAGTGATAACACTTTTGCATACTTTTCTTTTGGAAATTCAGTATCATATTCAATATCAGCAAATAATTCTGGCATATCTTGTTTAAACTTAACAAGAACTGGAATTAACAATTGTCTTATTGCTGGATGGGCATGAAATGTTGTTCTTAAACTTAATAAATGTCTCCACTCTCTAATATTACAAGTTACATTCATTTCAATAGCTGTTGAATATGGAATAATCATTCTTAATTGTTCTTCTGTAGCCCCCTCTTTTTTCATTATTTGAAAGCTTTCTTCTAATTTTTTCACACATTTCTCCCATTCATAATAGAAATCTGTTTGTTCTTCTATATTTACAGGTTTCATTAATTTTAATTCGTTTTCATATTTTAAGTTTTTAATACTTTCAACCGAAAAAGTGGCATATCTGTGTCTTTCTAAATCTTTATATACACCACTATCACCAATCATTTTTATGGTAATAGTTTTATGTTCTAAAATAGAAGTATGATCGTTTTTAATACACTTTAAAAGTAAATCTTTATAGTTATCTTTAGAAATATCAAATTCATAATTGTAACAAGTGCTAGCCATATTTGCTAAAAACTTCATTATTTCTTCCCCATCATAATTTTCAACATAAACAACTGGATCAATTAATTTCATTTTATTTCCTCCTCACAATTTTCTATACTATATCAAATATTAAAATTATTTACAATAGATTTTTAAAAATTTGTTTTCCAAATTTGTAGGTTAGTCAATCATAT
>DOYA01000150.1 GCA_003518755.1 Clostridiales bacterium
GTATGGTTCTTTCAATTACAAATGCTTTAATTGACTATATATGTAATTTAACAAAAGATAAAAAGAATTATGAAAATGTAAGAGATGAAGTTTTAATTATTAAAGAAGAAAGTGAAAAGTTAAGAAGAAAATCATTAGAGGCAATTGACCAAGATGAGAAAATCCTTAAAGATATTTTAGAAAGATATAAAAAAAGAAAAGAGGCGCCAGAAAGACTAGAAGAAATAAGCAAAAAATCAGCAGAATTTTGCCTGTCAGTTACAGAAAATGCATTAAATACATTAAAATTAGCAAAAAGAATAAGTCAAATTGGAAATAAAATGTTATCAAGTGATTTTAAAATTTGCATAATGTATGCATATACATCAGTACAAGCGGGTATAGAAAATGTAAAAATAAATATAGATAGCATAGAAGATGCAGAATTTAAAAAAGAGATGACTATGAAATATGAAGAAATTATTATTCAAGCAAAAGAATTATATAATTTGTAAATAAAGAGGAAAAAGTTATGGAAATATTATTAGAAGGAAAGTCTGTTAGTAAAAGTATAAAAAGTAAATTTGAAGAAAAGTTAAACAAATTAGAAAAAAAACCCAAAATTGCAGTTTTAACATTAAATCCAGATGACTCAAATATGGCATATATAAAAAAAATAGAAAAAAATTGTATAGACTATGGAATAGTTTTTAATTTAAGTATAACTAAAACAGAACAAGATTTTATTAAAGAATTAAAAAAAGCAAAAGAGAGTAAAGAAATTACAGGAATTATGTGCCAACAGCCACTTCCAAGAAGCTTGTTTGATGAAATCAATACTATCCCTTTAGAAAAAGATATAGAAGGAATTACTCATGAAAGTTTAGGAAAAGTCTTTGTTGGAGAAAAAAATATAAACATTCCATGCACAAGTAAAGCTGTTATAGAAACACTTGATTTTTATAATATAGATTTAACAGGGAAAAATGTAGTAGTTGTTGGAAGAAGCAACATAGTTGGAAAGCCACTTATTCCTCAGCTTTTAGAAAAAAATGCTACTGTTACTGTATGCCATTCTAAAACTCAAAATATTGCTGATATTTTAAAAATGGCAGATATAATCATTATGGCTATTGGAAAAGCTAAATTCTTAAAAAAAGAAATGATAAAAGAGGGAGCAATTATTGTTGATGTTGGAATTAATTTTGAAGATGGAAAGATTTGTGGAGATGTGGATTTTGATGATGTTAAAGAAAAAGCATATGCAATTACACCAGTTCCAGGGGGAATAGGAGTAGTAACAAATGCATTATTGATTGAGAATATTATTAATTCTGCAATTTAATTATTTTTGCTGGAAATAAAAGGTAAAAATGCCTGGAATTCACATAATACCTAGCCGAAACTTAATTTTAGAAAATTTTGACTTTTTAGGAAAAATGTAGTATAATATAATTGTTGATGACATTGAATGAAGAAATTGTTTATTAACATAAAATATAGGAAGGAGAATGCGGAATGTTTAACATAGGAGACAAAATTGTATATCCAATGCATGGAGCTGGAACAATTGATTCAATTGAGGAAAAAGATATCTTAGGAGAAAAACAGTCTTATTATATACTTAAAATGCCTGGCGAAGTTAAAGTAATGGTACCAATCAAGAATGCAGAACAAGTAGGAGTAAGATCAATAATAGATAAAAGTTCAGCAGACAAAGTATTTAAAATACTAGAACAAGATGAAACAGAGATGAACAAAAATTGGAACAAAAGATATAGAGATAATATGGATAAACTTAAAAGTGGAGACATATATGAAATTGCAGATGTTGTTAGAAACTTGAGTTTTAAGAAAAAAGAAAAAGGTCTTTCAACAGGTGAAAACAAAATGCTAACTAATGCAAAACAAATATTAGTTAGTGAGTTAGTTTTAGCAGAACAATCAAACACAGATGAAATGGAGGAAATAGTTAATAATAAAATTAACAACTCTTTTATAACATTTAGAACAAGTGACACAATTAAAGAAAACATAGTAAATAAATTTATTCCATTTAATGGTACTGGAGCTACTGGTGCTACAGGAACAGAAAATACATAAAAATGAATAAAAATAAAAAAATACACCAAAATAAATTAAGAGGTGTATTTTTTATGTGGAAAAAATTCTTACTATCTATTTGTATAGTAATTATATTGATTATTGGAATAATTATATTTAATTTATATTATAAAAATAGTGATAATAAAACAGAAAATGAAAATATTATTCAAAATCAAATAGAATTATCATCACAATATGTCACAGATGAATGTATAAATGAATGGGAAGATTATAGTTTAACAGTTCAAGAAGAAATAAGAGAGGCAAGTCAAAACTTATCAGATAAAGATAAAACATATATAGCTAAGGCAGAAGATGATTATATAAAAATATATTATATAAACAATAAAAATGAAGAAATTCTATACAAAGTTACAGATATTGCAGTTCAGTATTTAGGAAAAGATGATGTAGAAAAGTTAAAACAAGGAATAAAAGTCAAAGGGTTACAAGAGCTAAACCAACTATTAGAGGATTTTGAGTGACTTTGGCAATTTGGGACCGGGTACTTTTTTTAAAAATAACTAATCCGTGTCAGCATTTCGTTTTTTAAAAACCATTAAGTTAAAAAATACCCGGTCCCAATTTAACAAATTGCAAAATTTTAATATATATGATATAACTACATCAGGAGAAAAATATGATAGCTGAAGTTATAATTGATAGTAGAGCAAAGAAACTTAATAGAAAATTTGATTATGAAATTCCTAAAAATTTAGAGGATCTTATTTTTGTGGGAAGCAGAGTTTTAGTGCCCTTTGCAAATTTTAAATCATTAGAACAAGGTTATGTAATAAGAATTAAAGAAAAAACAGATTTTGAAGTCAAACAAATTGCAGGCCTTGAAGAAAACTTGCCAGAAGATAAAATAAATTTAGCTAGATGGATGGCAAGGAAGTATTTTACAAATGTTTCTGAATGTATTAAACTTATGCTTACTCCAGGTACAAAATCAAAAGATCAAGAAAAAAGGGTTAAAGATAGGACTTTTAATTTTGTCTATTTAAATATTCCATATGAAGAAATTGATTTTGAGAAAATTAGAGGAGAAAAGCAAAAAAAGCTATTACAATTTTTAAAGAAAAATGAGGGTCTAACAATTTCAGAGATTGAAAGTATTACAGAAATATCACGAGCAACAGTAAATTCCTTAATAGATAAGAAAATTTTAAAAATAGAAAATAAAAAAATAGACAGAAATCCATTAATAAATAAAAATGTACAAACTGGCAAAAAACTCAAATTAACAGAAGAGCAAAAAGAAGCATATCAAGTAATAGAAAAAGCCATAGATGAAAATAGATATGAAGAGTTTTTATTATATGGTGTTACAGGCTCAGGAAAAACTGAAGTTTATTTACAATTAATAGAAAAAACTATAAAAACAAATAAATCAGCTATTATGCTTGTTCCAGAAATCTCTTTAACACCACAAATGATAGATAGGTTTGTTAGTAGATTTTCGAAAGAGCAAGTTGCAGTTCTACATAGTAAGCTTTCTATAGGGGAAAGACATGATGAGTGGGAAAGAATAAAAAATAATGAGGCCAAAATTGTAATAGGGGCAAGGTCTGCTATTTTTGCACCATTTGAAAATTTAGGATTAATAATAATTGATGAAGAACATGATATGTCATATAAATCAGAGGGAGCTCCTAGATATTCAGCAAAAGAAGTAGCAAGTTTTATTGGCAAAAACAAAAAAATACCAGTAGTTTTAGGAAGTGCAACACCTGATTTAAACACTTTTTACAATGCTGAAAAAGGAAAAATTACAAAACTTTCTTTAACAAAAAGAGCAAATAATTCGAATTTACCAGATGTAACAATTGTTGATTTAAAACAAGAACTTGCAGTTGGCAATAAATCAATGATAAGTAATTTATTATATGATGAGATTGAAAATAATTTAAAAAATAAAAAACAAACTATTTTGTTTTTAAATAGAAGAGGGTATTCAACCTTTATTATGTGTAGAGATTGTGGATATACTTTAAAGTGCCCTAATTGTAATATTAGTCTTACATATCATAGAACTAATAATCTTTTAAAATGTCATTATTGTGGACATACTCAAAAAGTTGCCACAGTTTGTCCAAATTGTAATAGTACAAAAATAAGGTATTTTGGAACAGGCACACAAAAGCTAGAACAGGAAATCCATAGATTATTTCCTGAAGCTTCAACGATACGAATGGATATAGATACTGTAACAAAAAAGAACTCACATGAACATATTTTAAATACATTTAAAAATGAAAACATTGATATATTAATTGGAACACAAATGGTTGTAAAAGGACATCATTTTCCAAATGTAACATTAGTTGGAGTAATTGCAGCTGATGGAAGCCTAAACCAAGATGATTTTAGAGCAAATGAAAAAACATTTCAGATTCTAACACAAGTAGCTGGTAGAGCTGGAAGAGAAAAATTACCAGGAAAAGTTATAATTCAAACATATAATCCAAACAGTTTTGCAATTGAGTGTTCAAAAGAACAAAATTATGATATTTTTTATAATACAGAAATAATATTACGTAAACAGTTGAAATATCCGCCATTTTGCGATATAATAATGATTGGATTTTCTGGAGAAAATGAAAAAGAAATAAAAGACTCGAGTACATATGTTTATAATTTAATGAAAAAGAATCTAGAAAAATATGATATAAAAGTCTTTCCAGCAATGCCTTCTCCAATTGATAAGATTCAAAATAAATTAAGATGGAGAATAATTGCAAAAGGAAAAG
>DOYA01000016.1 GCA_003518755.1 Clostridiales bacterium
TTGTTAAAAATTTGTAACATTAAAGTCATAATTATAGTTTTATTGCAATAATTATTTTCTTAATCAATTGTTTCAAATTTCTAATTCTAATATATCTCCAAATTTTTCTTTTCTTTAGTTCTTTTTTATAAAATCTCTTTTCTTCTCCTTTCAAGTCTTTTACAACTGTTAACATACTATTTACAGCATATATTTCAAAATTTTCTTTTGTTATTTTTTGAAGGTCTATTTCATTTACTTCTTTGATTAAATTATCAAAATGTTTTATTTTATCTTGTAGTTTTTTTCTTGTTTTTTCACTATTGTTTTCTCTCATAATACTATTTTTACTTTGTACATAAAAATACTCTCTTTTATCTATCGAAACAAATGATTTTGCATTAAGTATAATAAGTGGCATAGTTGCAAAATCTTCATGATACGTCCCACTTGGAAATTCTATCATCAAATCTTTTTTTATTGCATAATTCCAAAGGCAATCTATCAAATTATCTTTTCCAAATAGATTGTTAAATCCTTGTTCTCCACTTGTTACATCAAATTCTACACTTTTTGGTTTTAATACTTCTTTTTGATTTTCATCTACAAAAGTTACATTCCATTTTATTAATTTTATCCCCTGTAATATATATTTTTCAATGTCTTTTAACAAATTTTCAGATATGTAGTCATCACTATCAACAAATATTAGATATTCCCCTGTAGCCATCTTAACACCATAATTTCTTGTATCAGCAACACCAGAATTGTCTTTTTTATAATATTTAATTCTTAAATCATTTTCATAACATTTAATTACTTGTTCTGTATTATCAGTTGAGCCATCATCAATAACAATTATTTCATACTCTATGTCTGTATTTTGATTTAATATAGAATCTATTGCTCTTTTTATAGTATTTGCACTATTATAACTTGGTATAATAAAACTAATCATAAAAACTCCTTTTTGCATTGGAGACTGTCCCTAGTGCGAAATTTTTCATTTGAGACTGTCCCCAATAAAAAATATCTCATCCAACTTTTTTAATATTTTATCATTATATTCTTTACTATCAAATTTCTGCATATCAAATCTTTTGTCCAAATATTCTTTCATTCCAAAATATACTCCATCTTCGCTTTTTTCAACAACTATTCCGAATTTTCCTTTCACATCTTGTTTACTATCTGATACATCTGTTGTAATAATTGGCTTTCCTAAAATCATGCTTTCGATAAATACAACTGGATATCCTTCATAGTCTGATGACATAAGCAAACAATCAGATTTTGCCAAATATGGGTATGGATTTTTTTTAGCACCTAAAAATTCAATATTATTTATCCCTTCAGCTTGTTTTTTATAATCCTCACTATCTTCTCCATCACCTACAAATAATACTCTAAAAATATATCCTTCTTCATTTAATCTTTTGGTTGCATTTATAATTCTGCTTAGTTTTTTCTGAGGTTCTTTATGTCTTCCTACATTAATAAATGTAACTATATTTTCTCTTTCTTCAAAACCTACTGCTGGTTCTTTTGATTTTTGAATTATTTTATTGTAATCTATTAAATTATTGCACTTTATACATTTGTTTTTTTGACTTTCAAAATATTTTATAAAAGTGTTTTTATCATTTTCAGATACAAAAACTATTTTTTTGAAATTTTCAATCTTAACTTTTTTGAAAAAATCTTTATATTTTTCTACATCTCCTTTGTAAAAATTTAAATAATCATTATGTACCCATAAAGCTGAATTTTTACTTGCTGTTCTCGCTACAAAACTAGAAGAATA
Organism: Clostridiales bacterium; assembly: GCA_003518755.1. GTDB lineage: Bacteria > Bacillota > Clostridia > TANB77 > CAG-508 > CAG-269. Next base: position 1,784 of record DOYA01000016.1, read on the forward strand.
ACTATATGTTGCATAACTTGCGGAAAAATCAAATCTGTTTTTATATCTTAATTTAAAAATCTGTTGCTTTATGAAATTTATTGCTTTTCTAATTAAGACTATTTTAAAGGTACTTGGCCTATATTTTATTATTTTTATATTCTCTGGAACTTCACTTAAAAATATGCCTTCTTTCTTTTCTAAAACTAAAGTGATATCATATTTGTCTTTAATATTTTTCAATAATGTAATTAATGCTGTTTCAATTCCACCAACATCCATTGAATAGGCTGAAAATAAAATTTTTTTCATATAATTTTCCTCTCTTCTATAATAATTAATATATAAGATTTCTTTCGCTCCTCGGCTCAATACGGTCTCTAGAGAGAGTATTTTTTAATAAACAGAGCCTCTCACTGCTCTTGCTTCGCAAGCCAGCGCTTCCTCAGTTTATTAAAAATAACTCTCTCTAACGCGACCTCCAATCACATTCGTCGCTGTAGAAATCTTATATATTAATTATTATTGAATATCAAAACTTAATTTTCTTCAAATGCAGAATTTATTGAACTCTGTTTATATCCTTTTTTTAATAAATACATTTTTATTTCATCATTTTCCATATCTCTAGTCTTTTTTAAAATGATATTATATGCTGATTTTATTTCATATTCTTCAAGTTCTTCCCTGTTTTCATAAAAAAAATCCTCTATTAAATTTTTGTCTAATCCTTTTGATATCAATTTAAATTTTAACTCTTTATTTGATAGATTTTTTAATATTTTAAAATTATTTACTATTTTTTCTATATATTCTTCATCATCAATATATTTTGCATCTTTTAAATAATCTATAATATCTTCAAACATTTCTTCATCAAATTCATTCTTGAACTTCTGTCTAACTTCATATTCTGTTCTTCTTTTATATACTATATATTTCAAAATTTTTGTTTTTGCTTTATCAAATTCATCAATTGTATACATTTTCTTACCTTTCTTTTTTTCTTATTTTACTATAAATCCAAATTATATGCAAATTTTTTTCGAAAACTATTGACAAACACAAAAAATTATTATATACTTTTTTGTGTTGTATAAATGCTCCCTTAGCTCAGTTGGTCAGAGCAACCGGCTCATAACCGGTGGGTCCAAGGTTCGAATCCTTGAGGGAGCACCAAAACACCCTAGCATATAGCTAGGGTATTTTTAATAATTATTAATATTTATATTTGGATAAGCCCATTTTTTCCCTTTTTCGGAAAATTGATATTCCAAAGTATGATCTTGTTTAAATGTTTTTTCTCCTTTCAAAAAGTATCTATATTTGATTTCGTTGTTAGTTCTTCCATTTCCTCCTATTATAATAGGATCATCCCATGTTACATCAACCTCATACCACACATTATTTAGTTTTATACAATTCCATGCATGATTTTCAGTTTGCCCTGAACTATTTGTTGCTGTACCTTGCATCAATTCACACTCATACCCTGCACAATTTGCCAAATACTTAAAAGCTTTTGCATATCCTTCACAAACACATTTTTTTCCAACTAGAGCTCCATATATAGTATAACTACCTATTTGTTGATAAGATGAGTCATATTCTATATTATTTATTAAAAAATCATGTAAATATAAAATGTTTTGATAGTCATTTCCTTTTAAGTTGCTTAAAATTCTATTTTTTTCGTTTTCTATTAAAGAAGAAGCATTCTCTATTTTTTCTATAGACTGAAATTCATTTGATAAATAATTTGAATCTTTAGCAGCAGATATATAAACATTGTATGATGTTTTAAAAAATTTGGATGTAGATTCAATATTTAGATACATTTTATTTACATCCAAATAAAAAACATCAACATTATCATGTGTAAAAGCTTCTATTGCAGATTGATAATCATCTCCAAGTATATCTGCACCATTTTCTTTAGATAGAGTTTCTGTGAAAACATCTTTATAATTTATTACATAGTTACCTTTTTTTAAATTTTGCTTATTATTCATTAATCCATCATATATTATTTTTTGATTATTATTAAGTTGGCTATAAAAAAAATTAGTATCCTGCTTTTGATTAATGTTTGATGGAATTTGACTTATTGGCTTTTCTCTTACAATATTTTCTGAAATTAACTCTCCAATACTTGGAGTAGAAGTAACTGTATTCTTTTCTATGTCAGGATCTTCTGTATAAATCTTATCAACAGTATAAACTGAAGGTTCTGATATTTCTCCAAAAAACTCCTCATAAATATAATATCCAAAAACTATTATTCCTAATAGAAGAATTACTAATATAAAAAAAAGAATCATACTAAAAAATTTCTTTTTCATTATTACCCCTTATTATATCTTATACTTTAAAATACAAAAGAGGCAATAACATCTTATTATTGCCTCTTTTATATATGTAATATATTTTATATTTTTTTATAATCATTTATTTTCTTATATGAGTAAACAGCTGATATACCACATAATACAACTATTAAAGTAACCATTCCTTTTGAATCTGATAAACCAGTTTTTGCTAGTGTATCAGTATTTGTCACACTTCTATTAACAACATTATTATTTGTATTATTAAGAGTATCATTTGTTGTTATTGATGAATTACCTATACTATTAGTATTTGCAGCATTTGTATTATTAGAATTTGTATTATCAACATCTGTAAATAATGATGTATCTGTATTTGTATTTGTATTTGTTGCTTGTTGTTCACTTGATGATGTGTTAGAATTTTCATTTGATGATTCTTCTGTTGCTGTTATTGCAAAAAATGGATCTTCATCTTCAGCATAAACTAAATTTGAAAATGTAAACACTAATCCAATACTCATTACCAATATAAATAATTTTTTTAACATTTTAACATTTTTCATTTTTAATAATCTCTCCCTTATTATCAATTTGAATTAATCTTCAATTTGTTAACTCATCTTCTATTTTACAACATTTTTTAACAGATGTCAAATGTTTTTTTACTTTTTTTATATTACAATTAAATTACAATAATATTTCATTTCAATTACAAAAGATGCTGATTCATATGTAATATACTTATTTTTAGCATTTCTTTTCTATACATTAAACTTAAATAATACTATATCTCCTTCTTGCATTATATAATCTTTTCCCTCTTGCCTTACTAATCCTTTTTCTTTTGCTTGTAACATTGAACCTTCTTTTATTAATTCATCATAGGAAATAACTTCTGCTTTTATAAAACCTCTTTGAATATCCGAATGTATTTTTCCTGCAGCAACTGGTGCAGTAGTTCCTTTTTTAATTGTCCATGCTCTAACCTCAGGCTCTCCTGCTGTTAAAAATGACATTAATCCTAATAAGCTATAACTTTTCTTTATTAATGTATCCAAACCAGACTCAGGAATTCCAAGTGCTTCTAACATCTCTTTTTTATCATCTTCTTCTAATGTTGATATTTCTTCTTCTATCTTAACACATAATGTTACAACCTCTGATTTTTCTTTATTAGCATATTCTCTAACTTTTTTAACATTTTCATCATTTTCAATATTTTGTAATTGTTCTTCAGATACATTTGCAATATAAATAAATGGCTTATTTGTAAGCAAATACAAATCTTTAACTATTGGCAACTCTTCTTCATTATATTCTAGATTTCTTGCTGGTATTCCTGCTTCTAATGATGTTTTGATTCTATTTAGCAAATCTATTTCAACTTGATATTTTTTATCTGCTTTAAGCATTTTTGTTGCTCTCTCTAGTCTTTTTTGAACAGTTTCTATATCTGCAAAAACAAGCTCTAGATTAATAGTTTCTATATCTCTAATTGGATCAACACTTCCATCTACATGAACTATATTTGAATCATCAAAACATCTAACAACTTCTGCTATAGCATCTGTTTCTCTAATATGTGATAAGAATTTATTTCCTAGCCCTTCCCCTTTACTTGCACCTTTAACTAATCCTGCAATATCAACAAATTCTACAACTGCTGGTGTTACTTTTTTAGTATTATACATTTTTGCCAATACTTGTAGTCTTTCATCTGGTACTGCAACCACTCCAACATTTGGCTCTATTGTACAAAATGGATAATTTGCACATTCTGCTCCTGCTTTTGTAATACTGTTAAATAAAGTGCTTTTACCAACATTTGGCAATCC
>DOYA01000104.1 GCA_003518755.1 Clostridiales bacterium
CTTTTACCAACATTTGGCAATCCTACTATTCCAATTTTCATTTTTACACATCCTACTTCCTGTATAAGATTAACTAGTAACTGATTGTAACATTTTTATTAAAAAAAGTCAATAAAATCTTGATTTTTTACCTATTATTATGTATAATACAAATTGTTTGTATATGCCTTCATAGCTCAGTCGGTAGAGTGCTACCTTGGTAAGGTAGAGGTCACGGGTTCGATTCCCGTTGTAGGCTCCATATGTGCGACTTTACAAGTCGCAATGAATAGTGACTAGTGAATAATTAAAAATGAAGAATCTCTATAAAATAAATAAGAGCACATTTGAAATTATTCACTATTCATTTTTAATTATTCATTGTTCATTAAAAATTTTTTAACCCTAATAATATTTATAAACATATCTTCTACTATTATTCACTCTTAATTTTTTATTCTCTTTTTTGGTTTTCAATCTGTTTTTGGAATGTGTCCCCAAAAACATCTTTTTCATCTAATCTTTCATAAAACCAGTCTGTACTTTCTTTGTATTTTTCGGGATTATCTGCTTTTCTTAAATCCTTGTTTATTGCTAATAATATTAATAAATCCAATATTGTAAAAACTTCTTGTAAAACAAAATCATATACTAAAAATGTAAGGTTTAACACATTTGAAACATTGGATAAAAGTGTTATTAAATCATATATAAGTAACCAACCTATTGGTATCATAGCGAAAATAGTAAACCTTTTCGATTTATCTTCATCATAAATTGACATATAATGTCTTGCCATAAATATAAAAGCAATAGAAAGAATCTCAAAAATCATTCCAAAATCAAAATCCCCAAACATAAGCGGTACTATATAACTAAGTAAACTTATAATAGTTAAACCAATACAAGCCTTTGTTTTATTTTTTGCCTTATCTATGTTTACATTTTTTACAAATTCTTTTTCTGTATCAGTCATTTTTTAATTCTCCTAAATTTTTAAAATTTCATATTTTCTTCTTCATCAAATAAAATTGCATCATCTTTACTTAATCTATCTCGTTTTTCTTGAATTTTTGAGGCTTTGAATATTTGATAAATTAATAAAATTATCAGTAAAACATTAATTCCTACCAGTACATACATTCTTATACTAAATACATTATATGCTTTTACACATTCATCAATATAGTATTCTTTTTCTGTTTTCATTTTCACACCAGTAAATCCTACATCAAATTTAGATTTTATATCTGTAGTTTTCTCACCATTTTCCTGTGTATATATTTGTTCAAATTTACTTTCTGTATAAGTTGAATTCAATTTTGCTTTTATTCCAAAAAATATCAAAATTGTAACTATAGCAACTAATAGTATAACAATCAGCCTTTTTATAAGTGTATTTTTATTTTTTGAAAAATAATTAGCTAACAATATAATACTAACTAATGCCAAATCTATTATTATATATGTGTTCACAATTATCCTTTTTTTTCTTCTAAAGGATCAATCACAGAAGGTTTATATGTTGTTAAAAAAGTTATACCTACAATAATAAAAATAATAATTGCAGCTATCATTTGGAATATCACATAGGTATTATCTAAAGGAATATAGTAATACATTCTAATTAATCTTCCTCTATAATACATTCTACCATTATGTCTATTATCATTATTATCTAATCCATGTCCCCCACCTAGGCCGCCACCGAAAGAGGAAAATCCTCCTCTACCCATATATGCCATAAAAATCTTTCCTTTCAAACTTATTTATATCAAGCTTTCATCATTGATAATTCATCTTTTGTTGTATATTTTATCATATTAATTATTTTGAATCTACACTTTAGAATAAAAAAATCATTTTGGAATCACTCCCAAAATGAAATTTTTTTATCTTTTAAACTTTTTTGAACATCTATTACTCTTTGATTAGTTGAACCTCTCCATTTTAGATTTGGATTATGCATTTCATCTACATATCTTCCATCAACTAAAACATCAACATATTTCATAACTTCTTTATCTTTTAAATCCTCATCAAATTTGAATCCTGACCATATCCAAAGATTTTTATTTGGATATTTTTCTTTAAATGCTTTTGCAAGTTTAGTTGTTCCGTCTATGTTTTTAGGATGCATAGGTTCTCCACCTAATATTGATAAACCTTTTATATAATCTTGATTACATAGATTTAAAACTTCATCAATTGTACCTTGAGTAAACTCTTTACCATTTTCAAAACTCCAGGTTTCAGGGTTGAAACAATTTTTGCAATGAAATTCACATCCTTGCATAAAAACTGATACCCTAACTCCAGGACCATTTGAAATGTCCATTTTTCTAACTATATTATATTTCATTGATATCCTGACCTTTCATTTGTTTATACTGTTTTGTTGTCTATGTGTAGAACCCTCTCCTTTATCTCCTGCGTCCTTCCCTTATTCCAGAAATTAGTTCCAATATATCCACATGTTCTTCTTGCAACATTTAATAAATTATGGTCTCTATTTCCACAATTTGGACAATACCATTCTAAATTATCATCTACAAGAATTTCTCCTGTATATCCACATTTTTGACAATAATCTGATTTTGTATTAAGTTCTGCATACATAATATTATCATATATGAATTTAATTAATTCAATAACAACATCTAAGTTGTTTTGTAAATTAGGAGTTTCAACATATGAAATTGCTCCTCCTGGGCTTAGTCTTTGGAATTCACTTTCTAATTTTAATTTTGTAAATGCATCAATCTCTTCAAATACAGGAACATGATAAGAGTTTGTTATGTAGTTTTTGTCTGTTATTCCTTTTACAACACCAAAACGTTCTTTTAAGCATTTTGCAAATTTATATGTAGTAGCTTCAATAGGAGTTCCATAAACTGAATAATCTATGTCTTCATCTGCTTTCCATTTTTTGCAAGCATCATTTAAATGTTCCATTATTTTTAATCCAAAATCTTTACCTTCACCATTATCTGTATGTGATTTTCCTGTCATATATTTAACACATTCATATAAACCTGCATATCCAAGAGATATTGTTGAATATCCATGATGAAGTAGTTCATGAATAGACTCACCTTTTTCTAATCTTGCTAATGCTCCATTTTGCCATAATATTGGAGCTACATCACTTGTTACATTACTTAAACGTTTGTGTCTTAATTGTAATGCTCTATGGCATAATTCTAGTCTTTCATCAAATATTTTCCAGAATTTATCCATATCTTGTTTAGAAGATAAAGCAACATCAGGTAAATTTATTGTAACAACACCTTGGTTAAATCTACCATAGTATTTTCCTTTTCCTTCAACATAGTTTTTAGCTTTAGCTATATTTCCTAATGACATCGCTCTATCTGGAGTTAAGAAAGATCTACATCCCATACAAGGATAACATTCTCCTTCTCCATATTCATTTTTCTTTAATTCTTTCATTACTTTTTCAGAAATATAGTCAGGAACAAGTCTCTTAGCTGTACATTCTGCAGCAAGTTTTGTTAAATACCAATATTTACTATTTTCATGTATGTTGTCTTCCTCAAGAACATATAATAATTTTGGAAATGCTGGAGTAATGTATACACCTTTTTCATTTTTGAAGCCTAGAATTCTTTGTTTAAGGAATTCTTCTATTATCATTGCAATTTCTTCTTTGTATTCATCTGACTCTCCAAGATATAAACATACACTTAAAAATGGTGCTTGTCCATTTGTATTAGTCATAGAATTTACTTGATAATTAAATGTTTGAACTCCATCTTCTATTTCTTTTCTAGTGTCCTCTTTTGCAAATTTTTTGCATTGATCTTCTGATAAATTTCTGCTTTTATATTTTTTATAATATTTTTCATAACTTGCTCTTGCAAATGGTGCTAAATGAGAAACTGAAACTGTTGCACCACCATAACTTGATGATGTAACTGCTAAAATGATTTGTGTAGCAATTGTTGCTGCAGTTATAAATCTATGTGGCTTTTCTATCATAACTCCATTTATAACTGTTCCATTTTGTAGCATATCATCTAAATTTATTAATTCACAATTATGAAGTGCATTTTGTGCAAAATAATCTGCATCATGAAAATGTATAATTCCTTCATCATGAGCTTTAACAATATCTTCAGGAAGTAAAAATCTTCTAGTTATATCTGTACTTGTTATCCCTGCTAAATAATCTCTTTGAGTTGTTACAACAGTAGCATTTTTATTTGAATTTTCTGTATTCCAATATTCATTTTCTCCGTCAATTAATTCTTTAATTGTTTGGTCTGTTGTATTTGCTTTTCTAACTAATTCTCTTGTATATCTATA
>DOYA01000032.1 GCA_003518755.1 Clostridiales bacterium
CCTTGAACTAAAATATTTTCTTTAGATGAAACATTCATTACCTCATTTGCTGGAATATTAATATAAAAAGGTTCCTCTTTGTGGTATTCTTTTGCTTGTTGTAAATCTTTAAAAATATTTGATTTTGTAAATTTAAAAATGTCATATGGATTAATACTTTCTGCTTCTTTTTCTGTAATAATATTATTTGCTTTTAAGTTTTCTATTAGTTGTTTAACCTGTTCTAAATCATAATCTGTAGAGAAATCTAATTTTTTCATACACAAGTGCACAACAGTTCCTCTTTTAGCAGGTGTAATTTCTTCTTCTACATCCTCTAATTTAGGCAAATCATACTGTTTTTCATGTTTAGTAGCTGGGCGTTTTTGTGCCATATTTTCTGATTTGTTACCAGTCACCAAATGGGCAATATTTGTTACAGAATCTTTTGATGGTATCAGATTTAACTCTTTAAATTGATAATTAAATTCCAATTTCTTTTTTAAATCCTGCAATTCTCCTTCAGTAATGTTTTTAGATTTTTCTTCTAATAATTCAAAAAAATTGATTTCTTCTTTTTCTTCTTTATTATTATCTTTTAATACTTCATCTTTTTTTATTATATTTATTTTCATTATCTCTTTTGCATTTTGTTTATTATATAAATAAACTAGTAAAATCCAATCAATATATTTTTTATATTTTTTAAGTAAAATTGGATTAATTTTACCATTTTCTTTTTTGTATATATCTACTAACTCTTGCATTTTTGAGTTGGCTTCTTCAAATTCATTTTTTATCCCTGTAATAAACAGTTTTTCTTTTGCACGTGTTAATGCAACATATAAAACTCTCATTTCTTCTGAAAGATTTTCCTCTAATAATTTTTCTCTAAGTGCTAATTTTGAAATAGTATCATATTTTATTTGCATATCATAATCTATATATTTTGCACCAATTCCAAGGTTTTGATGTAATAAAATATCTTGATTTAAATCCATCATATTAAAACTTGACCCAGTACAAGCCAAAAAGACAACTGGAAATTCTAATCCTTTACTCTTATGAATACTCATTATCCTAACAACATTATCATTTTCTGATATAAGTTTTGCAGCTCCTAAATCACCTCCACCAGTTTTAACTTTTTCCATAAAAAGAATAAAATTAAATAATCCCTTAAAAGATGCAGTTTCATATTGTTTTGCTCTTTCAAAAAGCATTTTCAAATTTGCAGTTCTAAATTCACCATTAGGCATTAAACCTACATAATTTAGAAAACCTGTATTTTCATAAATTGTCCAAATTAGTTCATCTAAATCAACTGAATTATTTAAATATCTCCATTTTTCAATTTGATCTAAAAGATTGTCAATTTTAAATCTTAAATCTTCTCTTACAGAAAGTTTAGCTTTTAACATAGCTGTGTAAAAATCATCAGTTTTATCTGCTAAACGAATTTCTAATAAATCATCATCTGTAAACATTCCTATTGGTGAGCGCATAACATGTACTAATGGTAAATCTTGATATGGATTATCTATAATTTTTAACAAATCCATAATGATTTGAACTTCATAAGTTTCTAGATATTCAGTTGATGTATCAGAATATACATTAATATCTTGGTTTTGAAGCTCTTTTTCATAAATGCTTGCTTTGTTTTTGGTAGAACGCATTAATATAACAATATCTTTAGGCTGAATATTTCTAAATTCTTTTTTCTTATTATCATAAACTTGGAATTTGCTATCTATTAAGAACTTGATTTTATTAGCCACAAATTTTGCTTCTATTTCAATATCTTCAAGTACTTCTTCGTTTTCAACCGTGTCACTAGTACCGGTCATTGTTGTCACTCGTACCGGAGATTTTTGACATATTGTTGTCACTCGTACCGGAGATTTTTGGCATAGTATCTATAATATCAATCTCTGGTAAAAGATTTTGTTCATTTTCTTCATATTCAGCTCCCAAATTTAGATATTCTTCCGTATTATATTCAATTTCTCCTAGTTTTTCTCCCATAATATTTTCAAATATTAAATTTGTAAAATCTAAAACCTGTTTTCTGCTTCTAAAGTTTTTAAACAGTTGGATTTTTTGTCCCTCGGGTACATCGGTACCGGTTCTGTTTGTCACCATTGGGTACATTGGGACCGGTTCTTTTTGTCCCCACTATATTGTTTATATTTGCTTAAAAATAGCTCTGGCATAGCTTGGCGAAACTTATATATGCTTTGTTTTACATCTCCTACCATAAAAATATTATTGCCTCTAGATATTGTAGTTAAAATATATTCTTGTAATAAATTACTATCTTGATACTCATCTATTGCTATTTCAACAAATTTATCCCTATATTTTTTTGCAACAGGTGACATTGGGACCGGTTCTTTTTGTCCCCTTGGGTACATTGGGACCGGTTCTTTTTGTCCCCCAACTAAAACCTTTAGTGCCAAATGCTCTATATCACTAAAATCAACAATGTTTTTTTCTTTTTTTCTAAACTCGTATTGTTTATCAAAATCAATTATCAAATTTTGTAATTTGACTAGTATATGATACATATCAATTAAATCTTGATTGGCTTCTTCAGATTTTGAAGTAAAAATTTTATCTCTTTTTGATGTAAAATCTTTTTTTATTTTATCTCTAATGTCCTTTGCTCTATCTTTTTCAGGATTTGTAATTTTTCTGCTACTTGGCCATTTTAAAAATTCTATATTATTGGCTAAAGTATATGCTTTATTCCAATTATCTAAATTACCTGACAAAGTTTCTAACTGTTGTAAATCTGATGAAAAAATTCTTTCATAAGCTTCTAATTCGCTATCTACGGAAAGTCTTTGTCTTTCTGCTTGTAGTTTTTTTATTTCATCTTCTAATTCTTCACCTATTTGAGATAGTAATATTTTCCCCCATTCAGTTTTAGAAAAATCTTGTTTAATATCTTTTATATTAAATTTTTCAATTTGATTTTGTAACCAATCTAAAGGATATGGATTTGATTCAATATATGTATATATTTTTAAAATTAAATCTTTTAGAGGAGTATCATCTCTATATGAAGTATAAGTTTTTATTAATTCTTGAAATTCTTCATTTTCCTCTTCATATTTCTCTTCAAATAATTCTTCTAAAACATCTTGTTTTAGTAACTCTATTTCAGCAGTATCTGCTATCCTAAAATTCGGTGAAATGTCAATTTCAAAAAAATTATTTCTAATTACATCTAAACAAAAAGAATCTATTGTACATATTTGAGCTTTATTAATCAAGGTAATTTGTCTTTCCAAATGTAAAATAGTTGCTTCATCTGCTTCATTATTATCTATTATTTTATATATTGCATTTAAAACTCTTTCCTTCATTTCAGCAGCTGCTGCATTAGTAAATGTAACAACTAAAAGAGAGTCTATATCTATTTTTTCATTTATTATTTTATTGATGATTCTTTCTACTAACACTGCAGTTTTACCACTACCAGCAGCTGCTGCAACTAAAATATTACTACCTTTTTCGTAGATTGCATCAGTTTGCTCTTTAGTCCATTTCATGATTGCCTCCTTCCTGTAAATTGTGTATAAATGAGTGTAAATGGGGACACCTTCCAAAAACAGGTTCCTAGATTTCTACTACTACATTTACACCTTCAAATGTAATATTTCTATATTCCAATTCTTTTATCTCATTTGGAACTTCTTCTGTAGTTCCTTCAAAAACAACACTTCCGTCTTTTATTATTTTAATATTTAATAATCTTAATTCCTTTATTTTCATTAATATCACCAAATATAATATTATCTTTCTTTTTTCGTTTTGTCAATTGATTTTTTCTATATATGGTCAATTTCTAAGTAGCATAATTATTTTATAATAAATAACAAAAATAATCGATGGCTCTAATTATTACCACCGATTATTAATTATTTATTCACTTATATTTCATTTCTTTAGTTAGTTGCTCTAGCCTTACATCATGTACTACTTCCTTAATTTTAGTTGTTTTTCTAAAATAGCACTGTAAAAAAGTACCCGGTCCTAAATTTACTATTCTTTTGCTTCTCCATTATCATATTCTTCCTCATCTTCTGGCTCATCTAGGTCAAATGTCACTCCTGTAGTTGTTTCAATATTATTTATCAAAGAATCATCTACAGAATATCCTTTTCTAAATTTCTCAGATAATGATAGTTCGTTTGTTTTTATTATTTCTAATACTGCATCTAGTTTTACATTTTGCCTAGCATATCTTTTTAAAGAATTTTTTACTTCTTTTTTATTTTGTCTCATTGTATCTCCATATTCTGTATCATATGCCTGTACTGAATTATAAAGCATTTTATAAACATTTGGACCAGCTTTTACAATAAAGCTATCCTCTTGTGGTATTTCTTCTTCATATTTTCCTTCAGCTTTATTATATTCATATACATCTCTGATTTCATCACCCCAAACTTTTGTATCTACAGCTTTATAACAGCCTATCTCTTTATCAGGATTTCTACTTTTATAAATTCTTACTGTTAGAAGATGATCTAATCCTTGACCCTTATTTGATTCAACCTTTCGAATAATTTCTCTACCATTTATTACATCTATTGTTCTACATCTAAAATCATTATTATTTCCATGAGAAACCTCAATTGTTATTAAACTCTCATACATTTCTTCTGGTATTGGGGAATCAGGATGAGTAGCATTGTATTCTTCTAATACTACTTTTTTTGCAAATCTGTATATATCTTCTCCTTGAAGATTATCGATAAAATCATCAATAGCATCTTCCAACCCTTTGTCTAATTCCTTATCTGATTCTTTATCTATTTCATTAACAATAAGTGTATTTTCTGATGGAGAAACTATATTCTTTAATCCAATTGCTGCAAGAAGTGTTACCATTGCAGAAAACAAAAAACTTACTACTATATTTCTTTTCTTTTTAGGTACCATTGCTTTACTTTTTTTATCTTTTGTTTTTCTAGTTTTTGATGTGTACCTAGTAATTTTTTTATTATCACTTTTTACTTTATTTTTTATAGGTCTCTTTTTATTATTAGTTTTCTTTTGTTCACTCATTACTATCACCTTCTAAACTATACTTTATTCTTTTATATTATTTATACTATATTCAAAAAAAATTGTCAATATTTTGACTTTTAAATTAAATATTGGTATAATTATATTAGATTCCCCCATATGGGAATCGTGTAACTATCGGTGCTACTTTTTTGTAGCACCCAAATAAGAAACAGATGACAATAGTCCGGGTTGTTGTCTGTTGCCTTAACCTTCGCTCATCTGCGTTGGTTGTGGCTCAACGTCCCGAATTCTGTCCCTCGAAAGAGGATAGCAGATGCTCTGGAGAAAGGAGGTTAAAATGGGCAGACGAATTGCCTCCTCCATCGGATGGGGATTGATGATTTTTGGAATCGTTTTCCAGAAGTCCCCCGTCCATCCTAGTATGGGATACTGGATGATACTACCAGCTGTTGTTGTGGTAGCGATGCTGGTAGTGGGAGCATTCTATAAGGACTGGCTCCCCGTCATCCTATCCATATCGATCCCCGCAGTAGAGTTTGTGCTGTGGGGAATCCCGGAGGTAAAAATTTCCAAGGTAGCCATAGAGTTGGCTGCCCTAGGAATTTTCATAGTTTTTTTGTCGCTTTTCCCATGGGAAAAGCTGCCAAAAAACTAGCCTCCCGAGCTACCGGACAGCTCGATTTTTTTTATACAAAAAAACAACTATCTTAAAAATAATTTAAGACAATTGTTTAATTTCATATATTATCTATATTTATTTATCGACTTCTTCTTCTGCCTGTTCTTCTGGCTGTTCTTGCTGTTGCTGTTGTTCTTGCTGTTGTCTTATTTTTTCCTGTTCTACTCTCATTCTGTCTCTTAGTGTTTCTGCTACTTTTTCATCTGAAAGTGTTGATTCTGTATCTGATGGTATTGATTCATCACTTGGAGATTCTTGCTCATCATTAGTTTCAGCTTCTATTTGTGTATTGCTTGCTGCTAATCTACCATGTATTTCTCCACCGGCTACTCCTAATAATGCTGCCAAAACTATAGGAGCAAATCTTTTCAATCTTTTTGTTAAATGACTTCTATTTAATTTTTCTTCATACCTATCTTTAAAAAATAATACATTTTTTTCATCTACTCTATATTCGGCTAATAATTGATAAATATTTCCATACATCATTTTACTATCATATTGCTTTACTACCATATCTAATGCATTACAAAACTCTAAAAAATCTTTTTCATTTTCTCCAAATCCTCTTGTGGTAACTCCTTTAAGTTTTATTCCTTTTTTTACTTTTTTACTATCAAATACACATTCTAGTGGAATATACACATCTAATTCAGTTATGTAAATATAATTTCCATCTATTATCCTATCGTTTTCTTCCCATCCTGCTATAAATTCTGTTTTTACTTTACCTTCAAGCTTTTTTCTTTCACCTTTTGGTATTTTATTTTGATCTATTTCATTTTGTTTTGCATATTCTTCTAATGCTGCATTTAATCTACTTTCATAATCCATTCTCACAGTTTGTAGTTGTTCTATTATCTCCGTATTTTTTCCTCTTAAAGCAATAGTAGATTGTGTGACTAAATCTGTTTTTTTATACACATTATATACATCCATAGGAGTTGAGTCTAAAGTTAATCCAGCTGTTTTGATTATAGTGTGAAATAATTCTGATTTTTGTTCTTCATTTAATACATTCAAAAGTTGTAATGTTTCACTTATAGAACAACCACTACCTAATACTTCAAAATAGATATCTAAAAATTGGTTTGCATCTAACTCTGCATTTAATAAGTCTTGATATTCCGTAAAATATCTGTAAAAGAATTCATTAATATTTGGCCTTTTTTGTGTGCTTTCTTCTACATTTCTTCTATAAATACTTTTTTGTAATTCAATAAATGGTTCTAATTTTTCATCTATTTCTTGACGATTCCATTCACACTCATCACAAAAACTATATATATTTTGAATCATTTTTTTATTATCGTCTTTTTTATTACCTATTATACCTAATGAATTTTTTATTTCGATTCCTGTTTTAGTTAAAACATATTGTATAAGTGTAATTTTCTGTTCATAATCATCTTGCTTAATATTCTTGTCATTTTTCAACTCTCTAATTGCATCTAATATTAACTTTAATGTCTTATTTCTTACTATAATTCCCAATTTTGGATCTATTATGTTTCCCATTTATAACTTTTAGCTAAAATCAGCTAAATCCTCCTTTTAATAAATCATAACTTTTGTACCATCTTTGGCTTGATTATATATTATAATAGCCACTTCTTCGCTCAAATGAACACATCTATGTGATTGTGCTGTAAGACTACCCACATGAAATGCACATCCATTAGTTCCTGCTATCTGAACTTCGACTTTCACCAAATAATTCTGTTAAATTTTATCTTTGTGAATTTCACTTTAAACAAGCTATCCATCACTTAACATCAGATCCTGATAAACACTTTTATCTATTATATATTTTTTAAAATAAACCAAAATATTATTTATTCATGCACTCTTACCATAGTTCCTTGATCTATATTTAAAAATATTTGTTTTGCAGCTTCTTTTGGTAAATTTACACAACCATGTGAACCATTTGTTTTATATATTGTTCCACCAAATTCTGAACGCCAAGATGCATCATGGAAACCTATACCTCCATTAAATGGCATCCAATATCCAACGCGAGCATCTCCCATTAATAAAATGTCATTTTGAGCATATTTACTCATTCCAGATAAGGTTTCTCCTGTAAAAGTTGGTGAATATAGTTTATAGTATACTTTATATACTCCTTTAGGTGTTGCATTACCAGCACTTACATTTCCAGTTACACATGATGAAACATATTTTGTTCCATTTTTTTTATGTAATGTAACTATTTGGTCTGATATATCTACTTCAACCCAAGAAGCCATTACTAAATAAGAAGAATTAACATATTTAGTTTGTCCATATAACTTACTCCATCCATTTGATAAAGGTTTTGCAAAAACTACATCTCCATTTTTATAAGATCCAATAATTTCATAATTTGTTCCTGCACCTTTTCTTACATTTAATGAATCATCAACTTTAACTTTATATGCATAATAACCATCAATATTTGATGTTGTAGAAACTATTTTTGTATATTGTGAACTAATATACATTTCTTTTCCTTCTACTTTTCTCCATCCATTAATTGAATCTGAAGCTTTTACTATTTCTCCATTTTTATATGTAGTTACTATTTCAAAATTTGTTCCAGGACCTTTTCTTACATTTAATACTCCTGCTGCTCCAGTTACTACATATGTTTTATAATTTTTCCAAGGTATTGCTGTTGCTGTAACTAATGAACTTGGTATATATAATTCTTTTCCATCTACTTTTCTCCAGTACTTTCCATCAGGTGATTTTACTTGTTTTGTTAATCTTACTATTGTTCCTTTTTTATATGTTGATGCATCTGTATAAAAATCTCCCGGTCCATATTCTGCATGTAAATCTTGATTTACAGTATATGTTGTTGCTGTTCCCCATGATATTTTTTGTAAGTAGCTAGATGCTACATATAATTCATTTTTTCCTCTTATTTTTCTCCAAAGTAATCCATCTGTCCCTTTTATTTCTTCTGTAACAGATATTACTTCTCCATTATAAAACTTTTTATTTGCTGTATAACTTAGTCCTGGTCCTGTTCTTACATTTAGGTATACATTTGCATTCTCAACTTGATATGCAGCATAGTTTTTCCATTCAACTTTTGTAGTCTTACTTGCTTCTACATACTCGTTTTTCCCATTAAGTTTTCTCCATCCATTTACAGCATCTGAAGCAGACATTGGATATCCTTTTTTGATAGTTGTTACCTTTGAGTAACTTGTTCCTGGTCCACTTCTAACTATTAAATCTGCTATTGCTTTATAGGCAATGTAATTCTTCCATTGTATTGTTGCTGCTTCAACCTTTGTTGTAGCTAAAATTACAATAATTAAAAGTACTAATGATACTATTTTTTTCAATTTCATATATTCCTCCTTAAATTTATTTGTATTTTTTTATATAATATTACAATTTTAAATAAAAATCAACATAAAAACACAAACTAATTTATTCTAATAATTCTATCCACTTTATTTGTTATATCATTTACTTCAAAAATTACAGCATTTAATATACATTCTCCTGTTGCTATTTTGTACCTTTCTGGCAATGATGTTGTAAATCTTTTAATAGCTACATCTAAATCCATTCCCAATGCAGAATTTTTTGGTCCTGTCATCCCAATATCTGTAATATATGCTGTACCTTTAGGCAATATCTTTTCATCAGCAGTTTGAACATGTGTATGTGTTCCAAATACCGCAGTCACTTTTCCATCTAAAAAATAGCCCATTGCAACTTTTTCTGCTGTAGCTTCTGCATGAAAATCTAAAATGATTATATCTACATCATTTTTTATTTCTTCTACTGTTTTATTTGTTATTAAAAATGGATTTTCTAAGCCTATATTTATTTCTGCTCTACCCATTGAATTTATTACAGCAATTTTTTTATTATTACATTTATAAATATTGTATCCTTTTCCACAAACACCTTCTGGATAATTATTTGGTCTTAACAATTTTGGATGGTCTATAAATTTAAATATATCCTTTTTTCCCCAAGTGTGATTTCCCATTGTTATACAATCTACTCCAATTGATAAAATATCATTGAAATTCTTTTCCGTAATTCCCATTCCTTCAGCAGAATTTTCTGCATTTACAATAGTAAAATCTATTTTATGGTCTTTTTTTATTTTAGGAAGTCTTTTTTTTAATTCTTGAATACCTGCATTTCCAACAAGATCTCCTACAGCTAATATGTTCATATGTATCCTCGCTTTCTAATTTATTGAGGGCGATTAAAATCGCCCATACATCAATTTGTTTTCAAATATGCTGCTACAGCATCTTTAATTAATTCATTTATTGAAATGTGTTTTTCTAATGACTTTATTTTTGCTTTTGTATGAAGCTCTGTTCCTAGTCTTACATTTAAAGAACCTTTACATTGTTTTTCTGGCAAACTATTTGTATCTTTACACGTTTGTAAATAATGATTAATGGCATCTTTAAAATCTTTTTTTAATTCTTTTACTGTATTTCCTTCAAATAATATTAAATCTTTTTTTAAACCTTCTACTTGCCCACAAAAACATTCATCTTCATCACTATAACTTATTTCTGCCCAATATCCTTTATATTTCATAATATTACGCATTACAATTCACCTCTTTCTTTTAGTATTTTAAAAATTTTTTCAATTTGATACATTTTTAAAATATTTCTAGGATGTGGTTTGTGTAAGTAAATTTACTCATATTATTATACTCCCTATTTTGTTATTTTGCAACTATTTTTAGTTGCATTTTATATGCTTTTTTATTTTAATTTTTCCTTTGCTATTAACCATTATGAAAATCTCCCCCATTTTATCTGTTCTATATATTTTTGCGCCAATATTTTCCAGCCTAGATATTACATCATCATTTGGATGTCCAAATTTATTATTTTCTCCTACTCCAATTAGTGAAATTTTGGGTTTAACCGCTTCTATAAAATCTTGTATACTAGATGTTTTTGAGCCATGATGTGCAGTTTTTAAAACTGTGGAACTTAAGACATGCAAATTACCTTTGTATTCTTGAAGTATTTGCTTTTCAGCAATTTCCTCTATATCTCCAGTAAAAAGGCAAGAAAAGTTATTATAGTGAAGTTTAGCAACTATAGAATTATTATTTAAAGCATTTTCGTTTAATAAATTTTGATTATCTGGCCATAAAAAATCAAAATATATATTTTTTTCAATTTGTATTTTTTCTTTGCAGATAATGTCTACATTTTTAATTGAATTATTATTTTGTTTTTTGGAGTTGTCGAAAGCTTTACTTTCTACAATAATTACAGGTATTTTTCTTTTATTTACAATTTGTACAAATTTTTGAAAGTTTTCACTATCCTCTGCTTGTTTTGAAATAATTACATTTTTTACTTTTAACTCTTCTAATACTTTCAAAAGTCCGGCCGTACATGATCTGTATCAAAATGGCTTATTATTAAGTAATCTATTGATTTTGTTTTTCTATCTAATAAATATGGAACTAATACTTTTTTCCCGCACATCAAAGTCTGAAAATTCGCTTCCTCCTCCATCAATTAAAATTTTTTTGTTTCTTGGAGTTACAATAAAAGTACAATCTCCGTTGACCCACATCAACAAAATAGATTTTTAAATTTTTAGGAATTCTAAAATATAAAAATGAAATAATAAAAAAAACTAAAATTATTGAAATAATCTTTGTTTTATTTTGGTTTAATCTATATTTTATTAAACTAATTATATTTCTTATTCTAAATTGAAACATATTTGGAGTTTGCTCTAATTTTAGTTGAATTATATAAAAAGATAATAATACTAAAA
>DOYA01000002.1:0-5863 GCA_003518755.1 Clostridiales bacterium
TTTTACAAGATTTTTTATGGCATCTGCTTTCTAGCTTTTCCTTTTTTTCAAGAATAATATAGTTTAAGTCATCTCCATAATATCTTATTCTCCACTTAAATCTTTCTGATAACCCTGAATTTGTTGTATAAATAGATATATCTTTATAATCATCAAAATATAAAGAATGTATTAAATATCTTCCGCATAGGAGGGGTATGAGGATCTATCTCCATTATTTCAGATAATCTTGATTTTAATAAAGATAGTTCCTGATTAGTTAAAGTGTATTTCCATTCACTACGATAAACTTTCATAATTATCTTCCTCTTTTTCCGCCATTCATTTGCATTCCACTATTTGGATTCATTTGTTCTCCATTCATTTGCATTCCGCCTTTCATACCTCCACCCATCATCTGGTTAGTAATAGTATTTAATTCGCTTCCATTTACAATTATTGTTCCACCTTTTTTCTCAGCGGTTCCATCATAGTCAAATGCTGAATTTGCTGTTATATTGATTGTTCCTCCATTAATATAGATGTTTCCATTAACATCTATTGCATCAGTATCACCCTGCCCCATTTTTATTGTAATATTTCCACCATTAATTTCAACAGTTGGAGTTCCTATATTCGATTTCTTACTTCCATTTATTCCATCATCAGTTGCTGAAATATTAATCGTTCCATTATCAATTTTTACACAAGTTGCTTCAATTCCTTCAGCTCCAGTAATATTAAATGTTCCTCCACTTATTGTAACTTTTGTTATACCTTGTACGCCATCGCTTTTTGCAGTAATATTATAAGTTCCACCTGTAATTGTTACATAACCCAAGCTAGTATCTTCATCATTAGATGCCTTTATTCCATCTCCACCTGCATTTATAGTAAATGTACCATCAGATATTTCAACACTATCTTTTCCTCTAATGCCATCATCATCAGTAGTTATATTATATGTTCCACTTTTAATTACCAAAGTGTCTTTTGAAACTATTCCATCATAATTTGATTTAACTTCTACTGAACCTGTTCCTGAAATTACTAAATCTGCTTTCGAATATATTGCTCCATCTAAATCTTCTGTTGTGTTTGATGTAATTTTATTTTCTCCCGAAAGAACTATATTTACTTTTTTGGCTTCTTCTATATTTATAGCTGGACCACTTGAATTTGTTATTTCAACACCATTTAAGTTGAGAATTACTTCTTCACTCGTATTTACTACAATTTCTTCATACTCCCCTGATAAATCATAGGTTCCACCTTTGGTAATATTTAAAATCTTTGAATTAGATGTCTCTGTTACACTGCTTGAACTTGTTGTTTTACTTGAAGTATCAATACTATCAGAAATATTTGTAGTTATTGTATTTGATTGATTGCTATCCAATTTTACATTGTTATATGCAAATACAAAACACACTGCAAGTCCAGCAATTACAACAACCGCTACTGCTCCTAAAATAATTTTTTTCACATTTTTGTTTTTTGTTTCTTCCATAATCAATTCCTCACTTTCATATTATGGTTTTATTATAATGGGGAAAGATTGAAATAAAATTGAAAATATAAATAATCTATATTAAAATCTTACTATAAAGCTAGTAAACCCATCTTTACAACTAATGCTTATAGTTCCTTTATACTTTTCAACAATTCCTTTTGCAATTGATAGACCAAGTCCATATCTTTTTTCAGATCTTGACCTTGCTTTATCAACTCTATAAAATCTTTCAAATATCTTTTGTCTTTCTCCTTCTGGAATTGGTTTTCCTTGATTTTTAACTTCTATTTTAATATTATTTTTTTCCTTTACAGTATTTACAATAATTTTTCCATTTTCTTCTGTATGCTTTATTGCATTATCAATCAAAATAGAAATAATATGTTTTATATCTTCTTTATCTCCATTAAACTCTATTCCTTCATTAATATTTGTTTCCAAAATTATCTTTTTTTCATACATCATACTTTCAAATACTGATACTGACATTTCAACTTCTTTTGATATATTAAATTTTTGATTATTCGAGGTAGTTTTATTTTCCATTCTTGCTAGAACTAATAAATCATTTACTAATTTATTCATACTTCGAACTTCATTTTGAATATATGTTATCCACTTATTTTCACCAACTTTGTCTTGCAGAACATCTGCATTTGCCTCTATAACAGCAAGTGGTGTTTTAAGTTCATGAGATGCATCAGAAATAAATTGTTTTTGCCTTTCAAAAGTGTTTTCCACAGGTTGTACAATTATTGTGGATATTTTTTTTGCAATTACAAATATTATAATTATTCCCAATGCTCCAATTATAATTGATATCATAATTGTTATTTTTAATTCTTTTATTGTTGTTTCACTTTCTATTAAAGTTACTTCTTTTCCGTTCATTCCTATTTTTCTAACTTTATATATATAATTTCCAATATATCCTTCATCAAACTTTCTATTGCTAACTTTGATTGCAAAATCTTTTAGTTCATCAGTTACATCATTTGATTTGGACATAGCTTTATTGTTATTAACTTCAATTTTATAGACTCCTTCAATTTCTCTCTCATTTTTTTCTTCGCTAAATTCTTTTGGATTGTTTTCTTTTATTCCCATCTGTCCTTCTAATCTATCCATAAACATCGCAGAAGATGTAATAGTATTTTTATAACTAAAACTAGCAAAAAGAATAACAACACCTATAACAATTATTGAAAGCGAACTTTGAATTATCCAAAAAATTTTATTTCTTAATCTATTTATCATTTCTAATAATACCTCTCTTTTAAAAAAGTACCCGGTCCCAAATTAAAATTTCAAAAAAGTACCCGGTCCCAAATTAAACAAATTCTAATTTATATCCGACTCCTCTTATTGCTTTTATAGTAATTTTAGAATCTATTAATTTAAGTTTTCTTCTAATAAATGTAATATAAACTTCTACATTGTTATACTCACTATCACTTTCATATCCCCATATTCTTTCTGCTAAACTTTCTCTAGAAGAAATCTGATTTTTATTAATTAATAATTGCTCCAATAGTTCTAATTCTTTACCACTTATTTGTATCTCATTATTATTACACTTTAATTTTGCATTTTTTAAGTCTAATACTATATCGCCATATTCTAAATAATCTGTATTTTCAATATTATTTGTTCTTTTTAAAACTGCTTTAATTCTTGCTATTAGTTCTCTCATCGCAAATGGTTTTGTTATATAATCATCTGCACCATGCTCTAAACCATTTAATTTATCATCAATTTCAGATTTAGCTGTAAGCATGATTATAGGTGTTTTTATTTTTTCTTGTCTCAAATATCTTAATATCTCAAATCCATTTTTTCCTGGAAGCATTACATCTAGCAATATCAAGTCATAGTTTTCTGTTAGCGCTTCATCTTCTCCTTGCTCTCCATTAGCTTTTATGATTACATTAAATTTTTCATTTTTTAATGATTCTGATATTGCATCTGCTAAACTATATTCATCTTCTATAATTAATATATTCATTATAATTCCACCTTTTTTATTTTAAACAACCTTGTGGTGATAAACTAATTATTTACCACCACACATTAATACTTAGTCTTTTTATTCCGCATTTTGGCTATTTTCAGCATTTTTGTTTTCTTTTTTTTCTGACTTTTTAGCTTTTCTTTTTTCTTTTAAGGCTTGCTTTTCTTCATCTGTCATATTTTCATATTTTGCTTTTTTCTCTGCTTTTTTAGCTTCTCTTTCAGCCTTTAGAGCTTGCTTTTCTTCATCTGTCATGTTTTCGTATTTAGCTTTTCTTTCAGCTTTTTTAGCTTCTTTTTCTTCGTCTGATAAGTTCTCCCATTTAGTTTTCTTTTCAGATTTTCTTTTTTTCCCTTCTCTTGCTTTTTTGGGAGTTTTGTTTTCTGTACTTTCTAATGAAGTTTCTCCATTTTGAGTCTCTTGGGAAGCATTTACTACATAAGGAAAGCTAATCATTAAAACTACTAATGCTGTAACTACAAAGATTCCTATCTTTGTAAAAGTATTAGCTTTTTTCAAATAAATCACCTCTTTTCAATTAGATTTAACCTTTCTTTTAGGTTATGCTCTAATTCTAATTGTTAATCATTGAAAAAAAATTGAAATTTCTAAATTTTGATTTTTTTTATTATATATTAAAAGACTAATAATTACAATAAATTATTAGCCTCAATTTTTTATTACTTAATATTTGTTACTATTCACAGCTATATTAAAGTCGCAACTTGGCTGTGCATTGTATATGCTTTTTTCTCGACTAAAGCACGAAAAAAGATATACAATGCCGCTGTTGCTACTCTACAAAAATAATTAATCTGTGAATAGTAACAATTATTTAATTTTGGCCTGTTGCAGAATTTGGAATTGTATCAACTTTATTTCCATTTACGATTATTGTTCCTCCTGTAAAAGTTGCTGTACCATCATAATCAAATGTAGAGTTTCCTGTAACATTTATAGTACCACCAGATATTATTATGTCTCCATTTGCATCTATACCATCTGTATCTCCGTCAGCCATAACAATTGTTATTTCTCCTCCAGTTATTTCAATTGTAACCTTATAGCTTTCTGATTTACTTCCTGCATTTATTCCATCTCCTGTAGCATTTATTGAAAGATTTCCTCCATTTATTTGCACATAAGTTCCTTCAATTCCTTCAGCTCCATTTAAGAAAAGTGTTCCATCATCTATTTGTACTACTGATGTGCCATGTATACAATCATCAGTTGCATCTATTTCAATATTTCCTTTTGCAATAAATACATAACCTTTAGTATCATCACTACTGTTTTCTGCATGTAATCCATCTGTTCCTGCATTTATGTTTAAAATTCCATCTGCTATTCTTATTGAATCATTTGCTCTTATTGCAACTGCAGATGATTTTATGTTATATGTTCCTCCAGTTATCTTAATATCATCTTTTCCTGTAATACCATTTTGAGATGATTCTATATTTAAAGTTCCTTCTCCATTTAATGTAATATCTTGTTTTGAGAAGATTACAGCATTTAGGTTGTTACTCTCATCTTTTACAAATGTTCCTGTTACTTTTAAAGTATTGCTTCCATTTGAAGTAATAAACACTTTATCAGCTGTTTTGATATATATAACAGGCATTGTTTCATTTGTAATAGATGTATTTTCTAATACTATTTGAACTTTGTCTGTATCCCCCGCTTCTATATAAATTGTGACATTTTTAGCAGTTCCTGAAATAACATATACTCCTTCAGATGTTATATTTATATTTTCTCCATCAGAAACTGTATATTTTGTAGCATTGGTAGTATTTACATTTTGTTCTAAATCTTTAGTTGTAAATAACTCACTATTTTTATAAATCTTTGATACTGTTGTTATTGTATTGTTGTTTTTTAATGTACTCAATACAATAACTATTGATATTAAAACTATCACTCCTATTATTAAAAACACTTTTTTCATATTTATTCACATTCCTTTCTTGTTTTTTGATATATATAATATAAAAAACAAACATTGAAATAATATTGAAAATCATTAATTCAAAATTTATAAAAATTTCATACAATTAATATTTTAAAAAATCTTACAAAAGAATCATCTTTGGACTCCTTTGTAAGATTTTATTTATATTCCTTTATATTTTGAATATTTTTTATAGGCTATAACTAAGCTTATTATACAAACAATTACCATTCCTAGGAATACTCTGCCTTTTCCTGTATGTGGCAACACCCCACCTTTTTCATTTCCATTTGTTGGATATACTGTTTTATCTTTATTTGAATCATTTGCTTTATCTTCTGAAGTTGTTGGTTTATCATTTGGGCTTTCACTTGGTTGTTCACTTGGATTTTCATTTGGGTTTTCA
>DOYA01000002.1:6028-14551 GCA_003518755.1 Clostridiales bacterium
ACTTGGATTTTCATTTGGGTTTTCATTTGGGTTTTCACCAGGGTCTTCAGCAGGATCAACTGCACTTTCTGGCTTAATTGTAATTGTCTTATTAATACCTGATAGATGAACTTCAGAATCTGTATTTGAATCACTATCAACAGTCAATTCCTCTATAGAAATATTTACATTTGTTTCTTCTGTAATATCCTCGTTAGCTTTAAAAGTCCATGAAAACACATCATCTGATGTTATTTTATCATTTGATAAAACGATTAAATCAGCTTCTGCTTCAGTACCTAAATTTGAAAAATTTGAACTTGCTTGACAAGATATCAATTCTAACTTATCTGTATCATAAGAAGATTTTATTCCAACAACTCCATTTATTCCATCTGGGCAAGTTATTGATAAACTAACTGTAAATGTCTCACCAGGTCTTATACTTTCTTTACTTATTTTTAAATCCATAGTTGCTGTTGCTGCCTTTACAGCTGTTCCTAAACTAAATAATAATAGTATTACTACTAAAATTGAAATTATTTTTTTCATAATTATCCTCCCTATTTTTTTTATAATAAATTAATCTTATTTAATCGATATTTATTAATTTGCAAGATGTCTCTTATATCGACTTTTCCATCTTTATTAACATCCCCAGCAATTAAATACTCATCTTTTAAACTTGCTTTGCCTAATCTATGTTTATTAACTAAAAGTATATCTTTTATATCTGCATTTCCGTCTCCATTTGCATCCCCTTTTACAATCAACTTATAAGTTCCAATTTTAGTACTCATAATACATCCTGTCTTTATTTTATCATCCTCTGATAATTCATTTCCATTTTTATCTTTTACTATGAATTCCGATGTTGCTTCAATGTTTGATTGAAAATTTTCATAATTAGTTTCTGGTTGTATGTTGGTTATAATTCTATCCTCATTATTAACTACATAATTACTAGATTCTATCTTTTCTGGATCATCTGGATTTTCTGGATCATCTGGATCATCTGGATTTTCTGGATCTTCTGGGTCATCTGGATCTTCTGGATCTTCTGAAGCATTAGGCGCTTTAATTGTAAATTTAATTCTTGCTTCATTATTTACAGAGTCTTTTGCTATTAAAGTATACTCTCCTATTTCTGTTATTTCTGTTCCTGATATATAATCAGTATCTTGATTATTATCTTTTTGTATTTTAATAGATGATAATTCATGGTTGTCTGTAATATATGCCTTAACTGAATTTTGATATGTTTGATTATTTGTAACTCCTTTAATCTGTGGAGCTTCTTTATCAATCCATGTAACTACAGCTTTTGTTGATCCATTCATTCCATATTCATCTACATATTCAAATGTAAACTCCCCATTTTCAGTAAATACATGATAATTTTTTTCATCACTTGAATTAATATGAACATTTTCTCTATTCTTAAAACTAATTGTTGCTGTAACATTTTGATTTGTCCACTCTGAAGATGAATATGTAATATCTGTCTGTATTGGTGGTACTATTGATACTACACTATCTACCCCTTTTCCGCCTAATATTTTAACTGTAGCTATGTTATTTTCTATTTCACTTATTTTGATACTTATTTTATTTTCTTGTAGTGTACAATTATTCAATTCAAAATCATTATTTGTATAAAAATAGCTGTTTGGATTTTTTGTAGCAATAAATAATTGTGGTAAATCAACTAGCACATTTTCTTGATTTGTTGGTTCTAATACTATAGCTATTTTTTGATTATTTGCTGTTAAGGTTCCATTTTGAGAAAATCTTTCATCAATGCTACTAACATCTTTAATCATATTTTTTGAAATATCTAATACTCTAATATTTGAAATATTAGCTTTAATTGCCGAAATATCTGTTATACAATTTCCTGCTAGATTTAATGTATTAGTTATCCTTGTATTTTTTATATTTTCAAGATCGCTATCATCTAATAAATTGTTATTTAATTCTAATTCAATAATACTTCCGAGTTTACCTAATTCCGAGATATCTGTTATTTTATTATCAGATAATAATATATATTTTAAATTGCTAGAATTTGATAATTTAGGTATTTTAGTAATTTTATTTGAATATGCTGTTAATCTATTTAGCATTAATAAATTACTTAAATCTGGAATTTCGGTTAAATTATTACTTGTAACAGAAAGTTTTTTCAATGATGTAATATTTTCTATTCCATTAATATTATTCAATAAATTTGCTGATATATCTAATTCTTCTAATAACAATTCTTCTCCGTTGTCACTAATATTTTTAATCAAATTATTGATTGAATCAATTTTTGTCATACCAATATTGTTTAATATTAGTGTTTTTAAATTTTTAAGTTCCTTTATTGCAGAAATATTATCTCCTACTGATGTTTCTGATGCATTTAAAATTTCAATATTTGAACAATATTTTAATGGTTCTAAAGTTCTTATATTTATATTTTTTGAAATATTTAGGTCTTTTAAATTGTCAAAGTTTCCTAAACCTGTAATATCAGAAATATTGC
The DNA here is from genome assembly GCA_003518755.1 of Clostridiales bacterium. GTDB lineage: Bacteria > Bacillota > Clostridia > TANB77 > CAG-508 > CAG-269. The sequence continues at coordinate 8,538 of DOYA01000002.1, forward strand.
TATTAAATAAATCTAATTTTTCAACTCTCGATATTACTTCATGATTTACATTTAGTATTTGTCCACCTTTAACTAAATATCTATCATCTTCATCTTTTAATAAATTATATAATTCCTGATAAATGACTGTAGTTAAATTACTATCATTAAATATCAATGAATCAATTCCAGAATAAGCATCTTCAGTAATTATAAAGTTAATTACTGTACCATCTGCAATACCACCAGAAAGAGAAATACTCATATTATCTTCTTCTGTTTTATTCTTATCTATTATTACATTAAATAAGTCTGGAGTTTGATAATTAGGATTTGTGTTTAATACACAACCACTAGTTGTATATTTGGCATTTTCTGAATATAGTTTATTACCTGGTTTCTTTGCATTTTGCATTATAGATGTTAATAAAATATAATGATCTATATCTGCTTTCTTCTTATAAACAGGAAAATTAACAGTTTGATCTTGTAATTTTAATGTTCCTCCAACATCTTCAATATATTCAATACTATGAATATGATTATTTGATAAATTCAAATATTGTATATTAGATTTATTTGGTATATAAGCAAATATTCTTAAATCATCTATTTCATTGTGGCTTAAATCAATAGATGTTGCTCTAAAATAATCTTTAACTACCTCATGATTTACTCCATATTCATCTGTTTCAGTTTCTTTATATACTAAACCAGATAAATCATTTATTTTATTATCCTTCAAGTTTATTTCTTGTAATTCCCTCATCTCATATATATTATAAACTGAAGTCAAGAAATTTCCTTGTATGTATAATTTTTTTAAGTTTTTTAGAGTATTTAATTCATAAAATGATGGAATACTTACATATGAGTCTTCATACTTTTTAATATAACTTATATCTAATACTTCTAATTTAAGCAAAAGTGCTTCCTCTTCACTAACCCATTCTCCATATTCATCTATATGATGATGTTCATTAGTATATGTTTGTATAATTGGATATAAACTCTCAACATCTATGCCACTTACATAAAGCTCTTTTAATTCTCTTAAATTGTATATTCCAATTTTATTATCTGGATCTAATTCTAATTTATCAATTCCTGTATTTGATATATTTAAATATTCAAGTTCTGATAAATATAGAATATTTTGAATAGTTCTAATACTCTGATTACCTGAAATATTTAATTTCTTTAAATGTCTCAAATTTATTATTGCATTTAAATTATTAAAACTTCCATTTGCTATTTCTAATTCTTGCAAAGCATTTAAACTTGATATAAAACTTATATCAACTAATCCTGTACTTGACAAATTTAACTTTGTTATAGATGTTTTATTTAATAAAACTGAAGATACACTATTTCCTATATTATTATCATTTAGTTTTAAATCTGATATATAGTTTAATTCTGCTAGAGGCGATATATCTGTTATTTTGTTCTTTCCCAAATTAATTTTTGTTAAATATGACAATTTTTCCATTCCAGTTATATTAGATATATTTTTATCTGTTAAATCTAATTCTGTTATTTGAGGGATGCTTTCAGTTGGTATATTTATTGTTAACGTAGTTTTATCAGCATCTCCCGGCAATAATATATAACTTGAAAGTGCGTTTTTTAATGAATTAAACATATTTTCATCTTGGCAAACTATTGGTGTTTTCTCAACAGTTGCAGCATAAATCACTCTCGAAACGACAAAAATCGCTATAATAGCTATTAAACTAAAGACAAATCTTTTCAAATTTACTCTTTTTACCTTCATTTCATTCCTCCAACAACCTTTGTATACCCTACACTCACATATTTTATCATATTAGAATTTTATATACAATACTAAAAAATGGAAGTATTATATGATTCATATTTCAAATTGTATTAATTACTTATATATCAACATTTTTCGCAAAAAATATTAAAATATTACAATTGTATTACATTTTTATTACATTTTTATTACGCTGTTATTTCATAGTCAAATAATGAAAATAAGCTAAAAAAATATACTCCATTTTACATTAAAATGGGTATATTTTTAATTATTTTTATCTCTTAAATAATGCTTTTAAAATTTCATTTGCAACTTTTCTTCCAGCAGAATTTAATGCTGCATTGGTTGTTCTTTCCATTTGTTTTCCAACCTTAAATTGCCATGAATTTTTTCTTGATTTTTCTGCTTCTTTTTCAAGCTCTTTTCTTTGTTTTTCCTCTTCTTTTGCTAGTCTTTCTTCTTCTTTTCTTTGTTTTTCAGCTTCTCTTTCCGCTTCCTTCTCTGCCCTTATTCTTTCTTTTTCTTTTTGTTCACGAAGTTTTTGTTCTTCTTTTTCTTTTATTGCTTGTTCTTCAGCTTGTCTTTTTCCTTCCATTTCTTCGCTTAAAATCTCAAATGCAGAAACTCTATCTATAACAGTATCATATTTGCCATTAAACTCACTTTTTGCTATTACCATTAATCTAATTGAATCATCTATTGCTCCCATCATGCTTTGAGGTGGAAGTATTGTAGCTTTTTCTACAATATTTGGCTCACCATTTTCATTCATAAACGAGATTAATGCTTCTCCTGTTCCCAATGACATTATTGCTTCTTCTGTATTAAATTCAGGATTTGTTCTGAATGAATCAGCAACAGCTTTTATAACTTTTTGTTCTGCTGGAGTATATGCTCTTAATGTATGTTGAACTTTATTTCCAAGTTGTGCCAAAATATCATCTGGTATATCTTTTGGAGATTGAGATATAAAATATAGCCCAATTCCTTTTGAACGAATAAGTTTAACAATTTGTACAACTTGTGTTAACATATATTGTGGTAATTCATCAAATAATAAGTGTGCCTCATCAAAGAAAAATACTAGTTTGGGTTTATCTAAATCTCCTACTTCTGGCATATTAGCATTTAAAGTATTTAATAGCCATAATAAAAAGCATGCATATAATGTAGGTTGCTTATATAGTTCAACACTATGTAAAATATTAATATTTCCAAATCCATTGTTGTTAACTTTTAGTAAATCATTTATATCTATTGCTGGCTCTCCAAAGAAATAATTTCCACCTTGTTCCTCCAACATTAGTAAACTTCTTTGTATTGTTCCAACACTTTGTGATGCAATATTTCCATAGCTTATAGTATATTCTTTACTGTTTTCTGCAATATATTGAAGTAATAGTCTTAAATCTTTCAAATCTATAAGTTCATATCCATTTTCTCTAGCAATTTTAAATACAATTGCAAGTACTCCTTCTTGTGTTTCATTTAAACCAAGCATTCTAGATATAATTGTTGGTCCTACACTTTGTAAAGTTGTTCTTATAGGATGTCCTGATTTTGCAAATACATCCCAAAATACTGTTGGAAAACCTTTATACTGAAATCTCTGTATTCCTATCCCATCTAATCTTTCTCTTATTTTTTCATTTTCTTCTCCTGGCATACATGTACCTGCTAAATCTCCTTTTATATCTGCTAGGAATACTGGTACTCCCATGCTTGAAAAACTTTCTGCCATAACTTTAAGTGTTATTGTTTTTCCGCTACCTGAAGCTCCTGTAATTAATCCATGTCTATTTGCTTTATTAGGAACTATAAACAATTCTTTTTCTTTATTTTTTCCAATAAGAATATTATTATCTATATACATATATATCCTCCTTTTATATTAAAGTTATCATCTTTTTTATTATATATCTATTTCATCATATATAATCTTGCGGGCGATTAAAATCGCCCCTTTTATTCTCTACTAAACTGTTACAATGTGACCTTTATTTATATCCTGTCTTTTTTATAATCTTATTGCTTATTTCTTTTACACTATCTGGAACTACATAATTTTCATCACCATATATTTCTTTATGTAATCTTAATACATTGCTTTCTAATGTTATAGGTGGTCCATAAAAATCTCCATTTTCCCAGCCTTTAGTATTGTATGGCCAACCAAATTCTTTAGTTATTTTTAATCTAGTAAATCCTAGAAGATCTTTTTTAGGAATGTTTGTCATTACTTCTGGAAGTAATTTATCTGCTAAATCACTCATTTCTTTTAAATTCAATTTTTTTATTTTATCACATGCTGTAGTTAAAACTTCTCTCATTCTTTCTGTTCTCTTGTAATCCCATCCTTCTGTATATCTTATTCTACAATATGCTACAGCTTGAACACCATTTAAATGTTGCATACCTGGTGTTTCAATTAAGATTTTTTCTTCTGGTTTTTGAGCAACTCCAGCAGTATCTTTAATATAGTTATTTATGTATTTTAATTCATCGGCATCAACATCTATATCTACTCCACCTATAGCATCAATAATATCTGACAATGAACTAAAATTTACTTGTGCATATTCAGTTATATTTAAATCTAAGTTTTTATTAATTGTTTTTAAAGAATTTTCTATGCCATTATAATATGCTTGATTTACTTTATTTAAAATTGTTTTTCCATCTAATTCCATCTCTAAATAAGTATCTCTATAAATTGAAAATAATGTTACCTCTTTTGTTTCATTATTAATTACTACAACCATAATACAATCAGTTCTATAATCTGTATCATAATTATCATATCTAGAGTCATTTCCAAATAATGCAATTGTTCTAAATCCATTACTAGGTCCTTCATCAACTTCTATCTTTTCCTTTTCATCATTAGCTGTAGACTCAGTAGATTTAGTATTTTCAGCATTGTCTGATACTGTTATGCTCTCTATATTATTACTTTTGTTTGATTCATAGTTTTTAAATAATAACACTCCACCACTTATTAAAAAACCTAAAATAATTAAAATCAATAAACCTACTAATATTTTTTTCATTTTCACTATACTCCTTTTCTTTTCATTTTTCTTATTATATACAAAATAATTAATGATTTCAAGTTATAAATTTTAATTTAGAATTTCTAAATTGCAGATCAGTAGAAACTTAAAATTGAAAAAATGTAGGGGTGATTCAAATCACCCCTTGTTTTTACATTTTATTATCAATACTCTAACCTTCAAACAATTAAAGCTACTACAAAAGCAATACTAACTATAAAGCTATACCATTTTAATTTTTTATATTTTTTATTAATAATTGAATTCTCATTTTTTTTGTTTTTCTTTTCATTAGTTTTAATATAATTAGAAATAACACTTTCCGCTTCTTTAACCATATAATCTTTGGTGTTTTTTTTATTTTGTTCATTTTTCAAATTTTCAATTTTATCTATGTATTGAAACTCTTTTGCGCTCTTTACTGTTTTAAAAACAACAATCGCTTCTTCTATCAAATTAGATGGCAAGTTTCTTAATACTACCATATTTTTCATCTGGCTTTTTTCCATAGGATTTTTCCTCCTGTAAATCTTCTTAATAGAAGTATTGCCAGATTTTAATATATTATTCATTTTAAAAAATACTTATTTCAACTTCATAGACAGCAATTTCGAAATTCCTTTTTCTTCCATAGTTACACCATAGACTGTATCTGCAGCTTCCATTGTACCTTTTCTATGTGTTATAACTAGAAATTGTGTACCTTTTGCAAATTTCTTTAAGAACTCTGCATATCTATTAACATTTACATCATCAAGAGCAGCTTCTATTTCATCTAACACACAGAATGGTGCTGGATTCATTTTTAAAATTGCAAATAATAAGGCAATTGCAGTAAATGCTCTTTCTCCTCCTGATAAAAGTGCCATACTTTGTAATTTTTTTCCTGGTGGCTGTGCAATAATATCTATTCCACACTCTAAAATATTGCCTTCATCTTGTAATACAACTTTTGCCTCTCCTCCACCAAATAGCTCTTTAAATGTTTGTCCAAAGTTTTCGTTTATTATCTTGAATTTTTCCTTGAATTGTTCTCTCATGTTTTCGGTAATTTCAGCAATTATCTTTCTTAATTTGCTAGATGTATTTTCTAAGTCTAAACGTTGTTCACACATAAATTCATATCTTTGTTTCAAGTTTTTGTACTCTTCTATTGAATCAACATTTACTGAGCCAAGCTCACGTATATCTTGTCTTAA
>DOYA01000046.1:0-1218 GCA_003518755.1 Clostridiales bacterium
TTCATTAATCCAATTATTATTAAACTAAATTTAAAAGATATCAATACAGCAGGACAAATTACAGGAAAAGTTTATGCGATTGCAACTATTGGTGGAATTGTAGGTACTTTTTTAGGGGGCTTTTTCCTTGTACCTAATTTTGGATGCGTAGAAATATTATATGTTTTAAGTATAATACTTTTTATACTTTCATTTTTGATAGACATAAAATTATCAAACAAAATAAACATTTTAATTATAGGTTGGTTACTAATTTGTTTTTGTCTTTTTATCTATTCATTATACACTAATGATATTAAAGGAAAAATGATTTTAGATGGTAAAGATAAAATATCTGTAAGCTATGATACACAATATGGTAGAGTGATTATAAGAAATGCATATATAAATAATGAGCATGTTAGGTTACTTAATATTGATAGTGGATATGAATCAGCAACTTTTATTGAAGAATCAAAACAAAATGAGTTAGTATATAATTATTTAAAATACTATGATTTGATGTTTAATTCTAAATATGAAATTAATCAAGTTATGATGATTGGTGGAGCAGGCTATGGCTATCCAAAACATTATATAAGCACATATCCAACTAAAAGCATAGATGTTGTTGAAATTGATGGAGACATAACAAAGCTTGCAAAAAAATACTTTTATTTAGACAAATTAATTTCTGATTATAATTTGAATGAAAATCATAGATTAGAATTAATAAATGAAGATGGTAGAACATATTTAAATAGAAATACAAAAAAATATGATGCAATTTTAAATGATGCATTTTCAGGCGATACTCCTGCAAAAACACTTACAACTTTAGAATTAATTCAAAAAATAAAAAATTCTCTTAATGAAAATGGATTGTATCTAACAAATATAATTTCTTCAGTAGAAGGAAGAGACTCAAGGTTTTTAAAAGCAGAGGTAAATACATTAAAAAAAGTATTTAAAAATGTATATGTTATTCCTTGTCGTTCAATTGAAAACAAGGAGACTACTCAAAACAATATGGTTATTTCAACTGATCAAGAGCTAAAATTTGAAGGAGAATATAAATTAAATATTGATGAAAATGAAATTGTACTTACTGATGATTACTGTCCAGTAGATACATTAATCCCTAGGAGATAGTTTGAAAAATAATTATAATTTTGGCTGTGTTAAAATCTTACTTAAAAATGCTCACATACACCAAGTATGCTCCGCTTTTTGCGTAAG
>DOYA01000046.1:1244-7230 GCA_003518755.1 Clostridiales bacterium
TTGCCAAAATTTAATTCTTTTCCAAACTTGAGTATAAATTAAATAGTCTGAAAAAATACAATTTGTTATAAGTTTACTAATAATAAGCTAATAGTATGAAAGCAAATATATTTAATATTAAAATTTCCGTTCTCCAGTCGTTTTAAGTATGAAAAAACATGGACTTTATAGCCACGGAATATACTATAATTAAATGTTAACGTTCTGAACCGAAATTACTGGCACTTGCTTTTAAAATGCACGCCGTTTATATTATATTTAAAAAAAATAAATAATCGTAAACGGCTTCAGAACTGCGAGTAGGTCGAACTCAATTTTAATATTAAATATATTTGCTTTCTAACATACAATTGTATTATGTGTTATTTAAAGAAAGGAAATTTTATTATGAAAAAAAATGATTTTTTTAAAGGTATGTATGATGATTTTTTTGGTATAGGTAAAATTGAAAAAGAAAATGAAAAATTAAGAAATGATATCAAAAATCTAAAGGGAATTGATTTAGAAGAATTAGAAGAAAATATTCCATCTATTGAAATATCTCAAGAAGAAGCTGAAAAAGTTGAAATTCCAACAGTAGATAAAGACAAGTTTATGGAAGAAGTATTTAAAAAGATTGATGAGCTTTATATTGAAGAAGAATCTAAAAATACCTTAAAGAAAATAGTAGAATATATTAGAAAATATAATGAAAAAATTGAAAAACAATTTATATCTTTTAATATGAATATTTATGCAAATAACAAAGAAACTTTTGAAGGTGTTCTAAGAATTTTAAATGATTCAATTAATTTTTTTGAATATCTTCCAAAAGGAGATATAGGAATTATTTCATGCTATGATATTCAAAATGCAGAAGATATAGCAAAAATATATAGTTCTGATAATAACATTATTGCATTTAATAGTTTTAATGGATTGTATTCAAAAGATTTGAATGATAAAGCCAAGATTATCAATAAACTTGAAGAATGTATTTCTGAAAATGAGAATAAATATTTAACAATCCTTTATGCTCAAAATAAGGATGAATTAAATGATCTTTTCTTAAGTTCTGATAAAATAAAAGGTGAATTTGCTGAATTTAATATAATTGGAAGAACTCCAGATGTTCAAGAAGCATATAATGAAATTCTTGAAATATTAAATAAAAATAATACAGTTACAGAAGATATTCAAATAAAGCTTCTTGATTATATTTCAAATACATTACCTAAAACAGAATCTAATTATCCAGACTATAGAGATAGTTTAGTACAAAAAATTAGCTTTAGTAAACAAGTACCTGATTATGAACAAAATAAAACTATAGATGAGATTTTTGAAGAATTAGATAGTTTAGTTGGTTTACAAAAAGTAAAAAAGATGCTTCGTGAATTAGTTGATTTAATATCATTAAAAGAAAAGTCAAAAGATATTTTAAATATTAAATCTATTAATTTACATATGGTATTTTTAGGTAATCCAGGAACAGGAAAAACAACTGTTGCAAGAATTGTATCTAAAATTTTATATAATTTAAAATATATTAAACAAGATAAATTATTAGAAGTTACAAGTAAAGATTTAGTTGCTGAATATGTTGGACAAACATCAATCAAAACTGCAAATGTACTTCAAAAAGCTTTAGGTGGAGTTTTATTCATTGACGAAGCATATTCGCTTGCATCAGGCAAAGGAGAAGGCAATTCTTTTAATGAAGAAGCTGTTGCAACTTTAATTCAAGGTATGGAAAACAATAGAGATAATTTAGTTGTAATTTTTGCTGGTTACACAAAAGAAATGCAAGATTTCCTTAACCTAAACTCTGGTATAGTTTCTAGAATAGGATATACTGTTGAATTTGAAGATTACACAGTAGATGAACTTTGGCAAATATTTAATCAAATGATGACAAAAGCTGGTTTTGTGGTTTCAAAAGAAGCAGAAGAAAAGGTAAAAAAAATAATTGAAGAAAATAAAGGTACTAAAAACTTTGGTAATGCAAGATTTGTAAGAAATGTATATGAAAAATCAATAATTAAACATGCAAGTAACACCAAAGATAAAAAATCTAAAAAAGCTTTGATAACAATAAAGGCAGAAGACATAAGTGTTGACAATTTATGTTAATTATGTTATACTAATTATAGTAACAAAGCAGATTCCTCGCTTTTTTAGGAGGACATTTTGTATAAGGAGGATAAAATGTTAGAGGTAAAAAAATTGGTGTATATGTCAGAGTTTGCGGCTATAAAAACTAATCTAAAAAAATTCGTAAAAGAAAATGAATGCGTTATAGTAATGTATCGGTTAAGACGATATGAACCAAGTTTTACGGAAATGGAGGGATTAATGGAGGCAATAAAAAAGGATTTTCCGGAGATACAAAAAAAAGATGTTATATTTACAGCTTATGAGAGAGGCGAGACACACGGTAATGACAACTTTATACTCCTAAAATTTAGAATCCCATCAAAATTTATCTCAAGAATTGAGAAAGAACTAGATTATCTCTAATCAAAAGGGGGCGATGCGTTGCATTGCCCTTGTTTTATTATATCAATATACAAATTTACTATACATATATCACACTTTTTCAAGGAATATACAAAAAAATATCACACTTTTTCACATTACTTTTTATTTATAATCACATTTTTGCAAAAATTGAAATATTTTAAATTTTATGTTATAGTTCTAATATATTATTGTTTCGAAAGGAAAGGTTTAACAGATGGAAAAATCAAAGAAAGTCGCATTTGTAACTTTAGGCTGTAAAGTTAATCAATATGAATCAAATGCAATGGCACAAAAATTTATAGATAATAATTATGAAATATGTGATATAGAAGATAATCCTGATATCATAATAGTAAACACATGTACAGTTACAAACATTGCAGATAGAAAATCTAGACAGCTTTTAAGAAAAGCTAAGGATGAAAATCCAAATGCAGTAGTTGTAGCTTGTGGTTGTTATGTACAAGTTGCAAAAGATAAAGTAGATAGTATTGAAGAGATTGATATAAGTATTGGAAACTCTGAAAAAAAAGATATTGTTCAAATTGTAGAAAATTATATAAATCAAAATGAGATGATAAATGAAATTGTTGATGTAAACAAAGAAAAAGATTTTTCAGAAATGGGACTAGTTACATTTACAGAGAAAACAAGAGCAACAATTAAAATTCAAGATGGATGCAACAATTTTTGTACATATTGTTTAATTCCTTATGCAAGAGGTAGAGTAAGAAGTAGAAATAAAGAAAATATTATAAAAGAAGTTGAAGAGATTGCAAAAAAAGGTATTCAAGAGATTGTAATTACAGGAATTCATATTGCATCTTATGGATTAGATTTTAGCTATAATTATAGGATGATTGATTTATTAGAAGATTTAAATAAAATAGATGGAATTAAAAGGATCAGATTAGGTTCTCTAGAGCCAAGTCTTATTACAGATGAATTTACTAAAAGGCTTTCTAAATTAGATAAAATTTGTAATCATTTTCATTTGTCTTTACAAAGTGGATGTGATGAAACTCTAAAAAGAATGAATAGAAAATATACAACAAGCGAATTTAGGCAAGTTGTAAATAGATTAAGAAAAACATTTAAAGATGTAAATTTAACAACAGATATAATAGTTGGTTTCCCTGGAGAAACAGAAGAAGAATTTGAAACAACATACAGCTTTTTAAAAGAAATAAAATTTTATAAGATGCATATTTTTAAATATTCTCCAAGAGAAGGAACACCCGCTTCTAAAATGCCAAATCAAGTTGATGGTAAGATTAAAGAAGAAAGAAGTCAAAAATTAATAGAACTATCAGATAAAAATCAAGAAGAATATAACAAAACTTATTTTTCTAAACCTCAAGAAGTATTATTTGAGGAGCAAAAAGATGGAGTTTGGACAGGTTATACAAGCAATTATGTAAAAGTGTCATACAAGTCTGATGAAAATTTGGAAAATAAATTTTTAGAAATCTAAAATAGAGTAGTTTTTATACTACTCTATTTCTGGAAAAGACCTTTTAACTTCAATGCTGAAATTAGGATATTTAGGCGAAGGTGATCTTGAAGTCAAAACATTTGCAGTTGCTTGTGGAGTTAATAACCCGAAAACATCTAGATAAAGGTTTTATTTCATATACATAATTAATCTCTTTTTTTTCTGAAGAAAAAGGAAAAGTTTTGCCTGGTACTTTATCAATAGTACAAATTTCACCATTTTCTAGTTTTACATATATTGGTTCATTTTTATTATATTCTTGAAAGGTTCTTTTTTTAAAAAAAATATTGCTAGAATTAAAATCAGCATTATAGGTATTACTATCAGAATCTCTTATAAACCTTATATTGTCAAACAAAAAATTCTTATTTTTTAGACATTTTGCTAAGTATGTTTCTGATTTTATATAGCTTTTTAATTTTTTTATTAATTCTTGGTCTTGTAGTTTTCTTTCTTTTATGTATTCAGGATCAGTTTTTTTTATTTGCTGATAATCATTATATTTCATACTACTAACCATATATATTAATGATTCTAAAGGTGGAACAATTAGAGCAATTAGTTCTATGGTATGAGAATCTTTTTCTTCATCTAAACTTTCAGCAAAATCAAGTAAACAATTTATAAAACTAATATTATCCCATTTAAGGACTTCTTCAATATTCACCAAACTAGCATTTATTTTTTGACTTGAATATTTTGGAGATAATGAGAATATAAATTCTTTTAAATTTTCAAAGGAATTACTTATTGCATGAGGATATTTCGATAGACATTCTAAAATAGCATTTAAAGCTTCTCCAAAAACAGAATCTGCCAATATGACTTCAGGGGATAAGTAACCTAAATTTCCAGTATAAAGATCTCGTCTTTTACTTAAAAGTTCGATAATTATATTATAGTCTTTTATATTATATACTGGGACAATAGATTTTTTGGAGCCTATATCTACTTCTTCAAATGTGAATGATGGAAAATCTGTATTATATGATGTATTTCCTTGATAAAAAGCTCCACGTAAAATATAATCAAATCTATCAAAATCAAGTGAAGAGGCATTAAGAGATGAAAAAACATTTTTTTGGCAAATATGTGTGGCTATTGTATTTTTCAAATCAGGGTGTATTTTTTTAAATATTTTTTGAATTGTATAATCTTCTAATAAAGCTTTTCTTACTAAATCTTCATGAAATCCGAACTTGATTTATTATTTCAGATTCAAATAAGTGAGAAAATGGCAAATGCATACAATCATGCATATATGATATTATTTCTTCTGCAATTAAGTCTACTTTATCAATAGGACCTATAGTTTGAGATAACTTAGTAAAATTATCATCGAAATATTTATATAAATCTTCATTTGAGACTTCTTCTGGAACATTTTGTGACAATAATTTAATAAAAAGTTTACTTTTTTTATTTCCTGTTCCAATAGAATGGCTATATCTATTAAAAAATGCATCGTTTAGTGCGAAATGAAATTTTAATCCGTGTTTGACTAATCCTTTTTAATCTAGTAAATAATTCGCTATTAAATAATTCTGAATACTGATCAGGATAATATACAAGAGGTATTAAATTAGTATTTTCTTTTGCAATGCTAGAATCTAGAAATAAATTTAACTTAATATTTTTGTCGTCAAATAGCCATTTATAGTATTCTAAAGTAAGTGTGTATGATATTTCCATATATAATCTCCATATTTATAACAATATAATTAATTATATAATAAAAATACGCAAAAATCAATAAAGATAAACTCAAACTTATTTTGAAATATATAGGTTTAAAATAGATATGTCACACCTACATTGAAAATAAAATATTGAAAGAGAGTACCAAAATATGATATTGTTTAGTTGACGAAAAAACATATCGAATTTGGAGGTACTATCTTATGGGTAATAATATCACATTAAAGTTAATACTTAAAGTATATTAATTTCAAAAAAAGTGTGACATATGATTGACTAACCTACAAATTT
>DOYA01000044.1 GCA_003518755.1 Clostridiales bacterium
TTTTTAAACTCATCTGCAGTCATTTTTATCTTTGCTTTTGAAAATATTTGAGCTCCTGGTTGAATTCCTTCTTCAGAAATATATAAATAATTTATATCATTTGATATCATCATATTTTTATCATTTAAATTAATGTTAACTTCTTCTTTTGTTTCCCTAATTATTGTTTTTTCTATATCTATTTTTTCATTGATAATATCTGTTTTATCAATATTTCCACCTGGAATTTGTAACATATTTGGATATGATGTATTATCATCTAACTCTCCAATTATATAATAACCATCTATAGTTTCAATCAAACATCCTCCGCTTAAATTCCTGCATTCATATTGTTTTTCACATCCAATTCTTTCTTCATATAAATAATGAGCATAATCTGATTTTTTACAAACAATTTCTACAAAATTATCTTCGACTTTATAGTTTGTAACACAAAACACTTCTCCGTTCCAAACATTAGCCCCTGAATTCTTTATATTTTCAAAATGATTATTTATTTTTTCTTGTAAATCTAAAGGTAATTTAATCAATGAATTGTTACATAATAATTTAAGCTCTTTATCTTTAATCACATAAATCATTTTATAAAATATCTCCTTTAATACATATACATCATCATTATGAAAAAGTTGTCAAAAAGGTCCGTCCCCATTGACACCCATTGACAACTAGATTTCTCTTCTTCCTTCTAATGCTTTTGTTAGAGTGATTTCATCAGTATATTCCAAATCTCCTCCAACTGGAATTCCGTGAGCTATTCTTGATACTTTTATTCCTAAAGGTTTTATTAGTTTTGAAAGATACATTGCTGTTGCTTCTCCCTCTACTCTTGGATTTGTTGCTAAGATAACTTCTTTTACTTCTCCTCCAACTAGTCTTGCTAAAAGCTCTTTTATTTTTATATCATCTGGGCCAATTCCATTCATTGGAGATATTGAACCATGTAATACGTGATACACTCCTTTAAATTCATGCGTTCTTTCCATTGCTGCAACATCACGTACATCTTCTACTACACAAATTGTATCTTGGTTTCTCTTCAAATTTGAACAGATTGGGCATGGATCTGTATCTGTTATATTAAAACATCTACTACAATATTTTAAATTCTTTTTTGCATTTACAATTGAATTTAAAAATTCATTAGTTTGTTCTTCGTTCCAATCTAAAACATGAAAAGCAAGCCTTGCAGCAGTTTTATGTCCAATGCTTGGAAGGCGTTCAAAACTTTCAATTAATTTTTCTATTGATGGTGCGTATTCTGACACAATTTTTCTCCTTTTTTACATGAATCCAGGTATATTAAATTTACCCATTGCTGCACTACTTGCATCTTCAACTTGTCTTAATGCTTCATTTACACATGTTAAAATTAAATCTTGTAGCATTTCTACATCATCTGGGTCAACTACTTCTGGTTTTATTTTTATTGCTTTTAGCACTTTTGCTCCAGAAACTTTAACTTCAATAGCTCCTCCACCTGCTGATGCGGTAAATTCCTTTGCTGCAATATCCTCTTGTGTTTTTGTAATATCTGCTTGCATTTGTTTTGCTTGTTTCATTAAATTATTGATGTTCATTCCACCAAATCCTCCCATACCTCCTGGGAATCCTCCTCTTTTTGACATATTCATTCTCTCCCTTCAATAAAATGAAATTAAATTAATAAATCAAATATATTTAATATTAAAATTTCCGTTCTCCAGCCGTTTTTTGTATGTACCTATAAAACATTTATAGCCACGGACTATAATATATTTAACTTTTAACGTTCTGAACCGCAATCACTGGCACTACTTTTTATAATGCCCGCCGTTTATATTATATTCTAAAATATATAACAATCGTAAACGGCTTCAGAACTGCGAGTAGGTCGAACTCAATTTTACTATTAAATATATTTGATTTCTAAAAAACGTACTTAACTATATCTTCCTATCGTTTTATATTATATTAAATGGTATATCATTATCTCCAATGAATTTTTCAAATTCATTGAAATTGCTTTCTGAATCATCTTGCTTTTCTTCTACAAATTTTATTTGCATTTCTTTTCCACATGCTAAATGTACTGTTTCTTTTAAATTTTGTTTTGTATCTGGCCTTGATAAAAAGTCTTTTGCAACTTTGCTCATACCACTAGGAAAGTCTATTTCCAAAGTCATATCATTTATTTCTCTTGCAGTTGTACCTGCAAGATTTATGTACATAAACATTTTTCCTTCTTGCTTAAAATCTTCTACAAGTTTTGGCCAGTAATCTTGAGTTTTTCCTTTATATTTTGGCTTTGGAATTACTTTGCTTTCTTCTTTTGATTCTTTTTCTGTTCCTTTTATAGAGTATTTTACCCCAGAATTTGAAGCTTTTGCAAAATTACCAGCTCGTAAAAAATTTTCAATTTTTGTTACTCTTCTTTCTAAATCAGAGTTGTCTATAAGCCCGTTTGTTTCTATTGTTTTAGCACTATTTGCATTTGTTTTACTATTACATAGTTTAATTAACCCAGTTTGCAAAATAATTAATTTTTGAG
>DOYA01000047.1:0-352 GCA_003518755.1 Clostridiales bacterium
CCACCACCATAAGAGGCATATGATATTAAAATTTTTTTCATATTTAAAAATCCTTTTTTTGTTTAATTTTATCATAAATATATTAAAATTGGAATAAATTTATAATTTTTATACAAAATAATAGATATAAAATAATAGTTGAATTATAAAATCAAATATATTTAATATTAAAATTTCCGTTCTCCAGCCGTTTTAAGTATGAGAAATGATTGAATTCACAACAACGGAATAAAACATATTTAAATAGTAACGTTCTGAACCGCAATATCTGGCACTAGTATTTAAAATGCACACCGTTTATATTATATGAAACAGAATTTAATAATTGTAAACGGCTTCAGAACTGCGAGTA
>DOYA01000047.1:412-4390 GCA_003518755.1 Clostridiales bacterium
TCAATTTTAATATTAAATATATTTGGTTCCTTAAATCTCACTGAACTGAAAGAAATAATAATATAATTATATAATCTTTCTAAATAGACTATTAGAAAAAGAAAGGTAACAGATTTATGAAAAATAAAAAACACATTTTACCAATAATAATTGGAATTTTAATTATAGCAATTGGCACATTATCATATTTTTTATATCAAAATATGAATAAAACAAAAATTGCAAATGAAAACATGTATAATAGTAATTTATATGAGCTTATGAATTATGTTCAAAATGTTGAAACATATTTAGCAAAAGCAACTATTTCAAGCTCTAGCACACATGCAGCTGAAACTTTAACATATTTATGGAGAGAGGCAAATTTGGCAGAAACATATTTATCAAATTTGCCAGTTCAGAGCCAAGAATTAGAAAATACAGCAAAATTTTTGAACCAGGTAAGTGATTATAGTTATTCTTTATCTAGAAAAAATATTAAAGGAGAAGAACTAAGTGATGAAGACTTTAACAATTTAGAAGAACTTCACACATATAGTCTTTCACTTGAAGATACTTTAAATCAACTTGCTTGGGATTTGGAAAATGGATCGATTTCTTGGAAAGAGTTAGCACAAACTGAGAAAGATCAATTTAGTCAAGCTGTATCATCAGAAATTGATATGTTTAGTACATTAGAAGAAAATTTTCACGAGTATTCAGGATTAATATATGATGGGGCATTTTCTGAACATATGACAACTTCAGAACCTAAAATGATAACAGGTGAAGATGTAACAGAAGAAGATGCTAAAAATAAAGTAAGAGAATTTATGCAAGATAAGAACATTCAAGAAATAAATACATTAGAACAATCTCAAAACACAAATATCCCAGCATATAATTTTTCTGTAAAAACAGAAGAAAAAGACAATTATGCAATATCTGTATCAAAAAAAGGATGTTATGTTGTTTATTCAAATTGTAATAGAGATATTGGTGAGCAAGTATGGAGCTATGAAGATGCAAATAAAAAAGGACAAGAATTTTTAGAAAAAGTAGGAATAAAAAATATGCAAAACACTTATTACTTAAATGAAAGTGGAATCTTAACAATCAATTATGCTTATAATCAAAATGGAGTAATTATATATCCAGATTTAATAAAAGTAAAAGTTGCATTAGATAATGGCGAAATACTTGGATTTGAGTCAACAGGATATTTAAACAATCATACAGAAAGAAAAATAGAAAAAAATATAATTTCAGAAGAACAGGCAAAAAAGACATTAAATAAGAATTTAAATATAAAAAGTGCAAATTTAGCAATAATACCAACAGAATACAAAACTGAGATTTTATGCTATGAATTTAAAGGAACTGTAGAAAATAGAGAATTTATAGTATATATAAATGCAAAAACAGGAGAAGAAGAAGACATACTTGTAATATACAACACCCCAAATGGAGTGTTAACAATGTAATTTTGCATTGGGGACTGTCCCCAATGCAAAATTTTCAATTTGGGACCGGGTCCTTTTTTTAAAATCTATTGACAACAATTTACAAGAATAATAAAATAAATATAAATTAAAGATAAAAGTACACAATAGAAAAAAGAAAAGGAGAATACGAACATGGAAAAAGCTGTAACCGTTGGCGCTGTAACACACACACACACACACACACACACAGGGACTTCTATAAACAGATAAAAAATAAAGGTCATCCGCTGATAATATAGAAATTAGAAATTGTAGAGGTCGACGTACTCGACGACCCGCAAAAATCTTTTTTCATTGGGTACAGTCCCATTTGAAAAATGGAAATAAATTTGTATATAAAAAATGATGTTGTATACCATTTTTCAACTGGGACAGGCCCCACTGAAAAAAGGAAAATTACTTATCAGAAAGGATGAATTTTATGAAAAATAATAAAAAAATGACAAGTGGTATAACTTTAATAGCGCTTGTGGTAACTATCATTATTTTATTGATATTAGCAGGAATATCAATACAAATGTTAACAGGGGATAATGGGATATTAACAAGAGCAGGAGAGGCAAAAGAAATGACAGATATAGCAGAAATAGAAGAAGCTTTAAAATTAGAATATCTAAATCTATTAACAGGGAAATATACAGGAGATGAAACTGCAACATTTGAAAATGCAATAAATAGCTATAATACAAAGAATCCAACAAAACCACAAATAACAAGTGAGAGTGCAAATGGAAAGATAGAAATAGATAAAGTAGAATTAAGTAATGCAAATATTCAAATAGGAGTAGATGCAGAAGGAAATGCAAATGTAGGAACATTAACAGTAACTATAACGCCAAAGCAAGGTAGTGGAATGAAACATTATGTAACAGTAAGTGGAAAAAAGTATGAAGTAAAAGATACAAATGGAGATATAAAAATAGATAGAACTCCAACTACATCTACAGATGCAGGAATAACGATAGGAGCGACAGTTGCAGATGATACAATTGCAACAGCAAGTGTAAGTGGAACGACAGTAACAATAACAGGTAAATTAAAAGCAGGAAGTACAACATTAAATTTAACAATAAACGGAACACCATATACAGACAAAACAATAAATATAGTAGCAAAAGCAGTGTTAAAACCAGGAGGAACAGCAGTAGCTACAGAAACAGATAATTATACAGATAGTAGTACTAGAAAAAAAACAGCAACAGTACCAGCAGGATTTACAGTATCAAGCGAAACAGGAACTACAGAAGGAAAAACAAATGAAACATTAATTGATAATGGACTTGTAATAAAAAAAGGTTCAGACGAGTATGTCTGGATACCAGTACCAAGAACAATATTTAACAAATCCGAAATAGAATCAACAGATGGAGAAGGAAATGTAATATTAGATTATGACAAAATATATGAAGCATTAAATACATATGCACAACCATATAGAGAAGGAAAAGAAGGACAAGGAAGGTACTGGAAAGATGAGTGGTATGATAGTAGTAACAAAAAAGCAACAGATAGTGGAGCAAATTTATCAGATACTGCAGGATGTGGTTTAACAAGTGAGAATTATACAAAGCAATACCAAAGAATGTTAAAAAGTGTATATGAAAATGGAGGATTTTGGATAGGAAGATATGAAGCATCAAGTAACAGTACAGCACCATTATCACAAAAAGGTGAAACACCACAAGCAAATATAACATGTAGTAATGCTCAAAAACAGGCTGCAAAAGTTGCGACATCTGACACAACTAACAACGAAAATAGTAAAAATTATACAAGTAGTTTAATGTTTGGAATACAATGGGATTTAGTATGTAAATTTTTAGAAGGAAGCTCAGTATGGAGTAATAATACAGAAGCAGAGAAAATCGCATATATAAATTCAGATAGTTCAAGTTGGGGAAATTATAAGCCAGATTCTGGTTCGGGTTTACTAAAGAAAACTGGAAGTTCAACAACATATAGAAGAAGAAATATATATGACTTTGCCGGAAATGTCTGGGAATGGACACTTGAGCATACCGCTTCCAACACCGACCGTCCTTGTAGCTATCGTGGGGGCGGTTACGACCGTACAGGCTCAAACAGTCCAGCTTCTTATCGCCTCAACAACACTACGAACTATTCTGACGACAGCTTTCGGCTTTCGTGTCTCACTTTATTAAAGTAGCCCTGAGCACTGATAGAGATAAACTTTAGCAAGCTTAGATTTAACTGGAAATTTTTTGGGGTAAAATTTGGCAAAACACTTGACAATTCAAAAAAAATAGTGTAAACTATATCCGTATTACAGATATGGTTTGCACTATTTTTTGAAAGAAGTGAAATAAATTGGAAGAAAAAATAGAAATAAGTATATTATTAAATTTATATGGAAATTTACTTACAGAAACACAAAAAAACTATATGGATTTATATTATAACCAAGATTATTCACTTTCAGAAATAGGAGATAACGAAAATATCACAAGGCAAGCTGTTAGAACAATTTTAGTTA
>DOYA01000043.1:0-499 GCA_003518755.1 Clostridiales bacterium
TTTGTTTCTAAACTGTAATTCTATATTTTGTACTGTACTAAACGCGTTCCGCGTGGTCAAAAGACGGAAAAAATCTGTTAAAATATAATAAAACACTTGCAAATACAGTAAATCCCTTTTAAAATTTAGAGAAAAGCTGAAGAATATGAAAATAGAAGAACAACAGGAAGAAACATGCTTGGAGATAACATTATAGATATAATACCTACTAACAAAGAAAAATTTCAAGTTGGATAAAAACGGTAGAGTAGGGGGGAATAGAGGATTTTTGAAATTGTGAATTATAATTTTTTAAAAAATAAATTACAAAAATGAAAATATTAAAAAAATAAATTCTAAAAATATAAAATTGATAAATTGAAAAATAATTTTAAAATTTTTAGTAAAAATTAATAATTTATAAATTTAAAAATTAAATTTTAAAATTTGAATTTAAATTTGTGCAATGTTAATTTTTAAATGTTCGATTTATAATTCTAAAAAACGAACATTTGTTATT
>DOYA01000043.1:644-13150 GCA_003518755.1 Clostridiales bacterium
TATATTATTCTCATAAAACTAATCATCTTATATGATTAAAACTTTATTTTACAATTACAAATATCTTGATATTATAATACTTATATTGAATTATTATAAGATTTTTATACATATTTATTATAATAATATGTAATTTTAAATGATTTATATAAATCCATGTAATTATTGCAGCAACTTGGATTTAGTTCAAAAATCGCTAAAATAACGACGCACGAGAATCGATTTTAAGCCGTTTTTAAAAATTAGTCATATAGTTTGTTGTCTAAAAAATAAGGCTATTTTAAGACGAATCGCTAAAATCGTTTTTAAGGCGTTTTTTTATTTAAGTAATATAAGTTGTTGTTTAAAATATAAGAACTAATATAAGAATATAAATATAATGAATAAAAATTATAATAATGAATACTAAATATAGTATAAATAAAAAAATAGCCGTTATACTGAAAATGGATAAAATGAATTTAAATTATAAGAAAAATAACTAAATAAAAGATACTATTAAGAGCTTATAAGCAAGTAGTATCAAGACTTGAAGGGAATACCTGAACCAGGTATTCTATATTTTACTCCTATTCCTTTTTGCACAAAACTTTTATAGTACGAGATTTTTTGACCACCTTTTTTATGGGGAAGGTCATTTTTTTATGTAGTTATTGAAATAATATCTAGCATTAACGAGAGTTGATAATTTAGTTTATCAGCTCTTTTTGTTTCCAATCAAGAAAGGAAGTGGTTACATTGAAAGATGAAGAAACCATTAAAGCAGTAATTAGAGCAATACGAGCAATTATTGCTGCAACAAAAGCATTGATAGTGTTTTTATTAGCAGGAGGTTGGATTGCTGCTTTAATAGTTATAGTTATTTGTATGATTGGATTATTAGTAAGTTCTATATTTGGAATATTCTTCTCTGGAGAAGATATGGGGGATGGCTCAAAAAGTATGACATCAGTTATTAGTGAATTAAATCAAGAATTTATGGGAAAGATTACTCAAATTCAAAATGATAATCCTTATGAAGAATATGATATAGAAGGTGCAAGAGCTAGTTGGAAAGATATACTTGCAGTTTATGTTGCAAAATATAGTAATGGTGACTATAAAACTGAAATGATGTCATTAGATGAAAACAAGATAAATCAATTAAAGCAAATATTTTGGGATATGAATGAAGTCTCCTTTACAAAAGATGTTGAAACAGAAGAAAAAATAATTTTGCATTTGACTTGGACAGAGTACAAAACAATAGAGCATGTTAAACTACATATAAAAATTAATAGCAAGACAGCTTTGCAAATGGCAGACCAATATAACTTTAGTGTAACACAAAAAGAACAATTAAATGATTTATTAAAAGACGAATATCTCGCAATGTGGAGTCAAGTTATATATGGTACTTCTGGTAATAGTGATATTGTTGCAGTTGCTCAAAGTCAAATTGGAAATGTAGGAGGACAACCTTATTGGTCTTGGTATGGTTTTAATTCAAGAGTAGAATGGTGTGCAACTTTTGTAAGTTGGTGTGCTAATGAATGTGGGTATATAGAAAAAGGTATTATTCCAAAATTTGCGGCTTGTAATGATGGCATAAGTTGGTTTAAAGATAAAGAACAATGGCAAGATAGAAGTGAAAGCTATTATCCAATAATTGGAGATATTATTTTCTTTGACTGGTATGACGATAATGGAAATCAAGATGGAAGTTCAGATCATGTTGGAATAGTAACTCGTACAGATATAACTAATAAGACTGTCTATACAATTGAAGGCAATTCAAGTAATAAATGTCAGCCAAGAATGTATTCGTTAGATGATGTACAAATTATGGGATATGGTACTCCCAAATATTAGTTGCAAAATATGTAGATTTATAGTATAAATAGAATTGAGGTTGATACTTATGAAATTAAAAAGATTTGAAGTAGTAGAATTATTAAATGGTAACAAAGCTACCATATTAGATACAAATAATAATCAATATTATGCAGAAATAGTAAACGATAAAGGTATAACTATTGATAATAGAACAATTACAGAAGATGAGATTAAAAAAGTATTGGTATATAAGGATAAAATAAGATAAGATAATTAATTCCAGGTATGAACAAGTAATTGTTTGTGCCTGGAATTTTTTTTATTTTATAAAATATGATAAAATGATAAAAAAATGCAATTTATTAAAACTTTTTCATTTTTGAATTGTATAAATAGTAGAAAAAGAAATACAAATATATTTGTAAGAAAGGAGCAAGTTTTGGAAGAAGATAAGTATTTATATAATAATTTCCTAAAAGGCGATATGGATTCTTTTAAATGTTTAATCCTAAAATATAAGAATAATTTAATATATTTCTTACTTAAATATGTAAAAGATATACAAATTGCTGAAGATATTTCACAAGATGTATTTGTTTATATTTTAGTTAATAAGAAAAAGTATAATTTCAAGTATTCTTTTAAAACATATTTGTTTTTGATAGGTAAATCAAGAGCATTAAATTATCTTAAAAGAGAAAAAAAGAAACTTGAAATAATAGAAAATATGAAAATAGATGTTGAGCCTTCTTTAGAAAATTACATATTCAAAAATGAAGCAAGCGAAAGGTTATTAGAAGAACTAAAAAATCTCAAACCAGAATATAGAGATGTAATTTACTTAACTAATTTTGAAAGTTTATCATATAGAGAAGCAGGAAAAATATTAGGCAAGAATGAGAAACAAATTAAAACACTTCTTTATAATGCAAAACAAACATTAAAAAATAATTTAGAAAGGAAGGGATTTAGATATGAAGAATGATGAACAATATGTAAATGAAATTTTTCAAAAGTATAATGAAATACAAAATACTAAAGAAGAAAAATTATATAAGAAAAACATTATTATTTCTCCAGTAAATGCCTTCTTTAGAACAGCCACAATAATCTTATCATGGATTGCATTAACAGGTTGTGTAGCTTATGCTACAAGCTATGTTATTGATAAAGTTTTTAAAGAACCTGAAATGATGTCTTATCAAGAATCTATTAGTATAAATGAAGAAGAAAAGAAAGAATTAATTAGTGAAGATCAAGCTAAAGAATTTGCAGTTAAAGAATTAAACGATAAATTTAATAAACAACCTGGAAATATTACAAAAACAGAATTAAGAAAAGATTATATATCATACGAACCAAGATGGATTATATACTATGATAATAATATGGGGGTAGAATTGAATGCTCTTACAGGAGAAATAAAGTCATTAACTGACTTTTCAATTGATGATACTAAAGTTGCATCTAAATTATCTAAAGAACAAGCTAAAGAGGTAGCAACTGAATTATATAATTCATTAGGTTATGAAGGAAAATATGAATTAGTTGATTTCAAATCAAATAATATATCAGAAGATGCTAATTTATATTCTGCAGATTTTAGTAAAATATATAATGGAATAACTAATCCATATCAAACAATAAGAATAACTTATATTCCTGAAGAAAAGCAAATTGTAACATTTAATTGGTTTAATTATGATTTTGATAATAATGAACAAATTATTACTAAAGAACAAGCAATAGAAATAGCTACAAATAAAGAAAAAGAGTTGGATAATGGTAAATTCAAAGTATCTAGTGTAGACGCAAAACTAGAAATTGTTAAAATGAATGAGTATTTATATAGTCAAGAAAATCCAATAAATAATACACAAAGTGAAACTAAAATTTCAGAATCAACTAAAGTTGTAAAAATAAAAGATGAAAATGATTATGAAGTTTATGTAGTAGAGCCAAGAACAAGATTTGCTTGGAATGTTCAAATAAAATATGAATCAGATTTTGATACAATGGTTTCATACTATGTTGATACAACTACTGGAGAATTAATTGGAGGTTCAAGTACAAAATAAAAAAAGAAAAGAGGTTTGATAATAATGAATAAAAAAATAGTATGCTTAATTGCTATTGCAGTTGCAATAATAATTGGAATAAGTATAGGTATAATTAATAATAGTAATAAGATAGAAAATGGTAAATCTACTGAAAATTTTGCTAAAATGAATGAAGTAGAGAACAATGTAATCTCAACTAACAAAATTCCTGAACAGGTAAATAATGTTGTAGATAATGAAAATACTACAACAATAGATGAAACTAACAATTCAATTAAAGACACAAATACAACTAATTCAAGCGAAGATAAAACAAACAATAGCAAACCTGTGACTTCTAAAGATGTTAAGGAAACACCTAAAGAAAATACTGCATCTAGTGTTTTAAAAGAAACTACTCCTGATTTATCAGGACAAGTAAGTGTTGTGCCTTACGTAATGTCTGAAGATGAAATAAAAGAAGTAAATAGTGGTAATTCACATACATTTATTGGTACTGTTACAAACATAAATGATGTAGCTGTTATTATCAAACCTGATGAAGGTTATGATGGTGTAAGTGGAAATCAAATAACATTAGTCAAATCTGAATATGGAGCAGGTCTTAATGTCAATGACAGAGTGGAAATTACTTTTACAGGACAAGTAACAAAAACATATCCTGGAAACATTCATGTAGTTGCAATCAAGAAAATTTAAAAATTTCATTCGCTAATCATAAAAGATTAGCGATAATTTTTTTATCAAATTTTACCTAAATCAAAGACAAAAAAAGGAAAATGTGATATGATAGAATAGAAATTTTTATGAGGAGATGTTTCAAGTTGGTTAAACAATTATGCACTATGTTATTAGACAGCAAAATGGCTGAAAACGAAAATTTCATAAGATTTACTTTCTACGAATTAAGAGTAAAAAACAATTTGTCTGAAAAGCAAACAGATGAATTTTTAAGATTATGCATGACATATTTAGAAAATAAAGGTTATGAAGTGTATGTAGGTAATACAAGATATAGTTATAATAATGCAACTCAAAATGTCCAACCAAATGAATTATTGATTGCTTTTAAGAATGATAAATAAGGGTGGTTTAATATGGATAAAAAAAGAGTATATGGTCAAATTGGATTGGGTAGATTACTTGATATTAGTGTTTATTTAGATAATTTGCTTGTTTATGACGGAATGATTGAAGATGCTCCTAAAGAAATAAAGAAAAAAAATATTCAGAAATAGAGGTTCATGGGAATGTAATATATAAAGCATATACCGATTTACAATAATAAAGAAATATGTTTTATAATTTTAAATTAATTATATTGAGGGATTTTATATGAATAGTTTAAATAAAAATTTTAAAATTGCATTTATTATAGCCTTAATTTTAATACCAATATGCATTTTTCTTTCTTTTATTTATGCTCTAAAAGGGCAATATTATTTAAAAGTAACTAGTAAAAATGAAGACTATATTGTAAAAATGCTTGGAGAAAATCAAGATATTTCAACAGACAAAAAAATAAATAAAATCGGAAATATGCAAGGACTAGGAGACTGGGAATTATATATAGAATATGCTGATGGTAGTAAAGAAGAAGATACACTAGATGATGGAGATTTACATGAATTATATATGTATATCAAACAAAATGGCAAACTAGGAGGAACAAAAAAAACAATAGTAGATTATACATTTATAACATCTGTAGGAATTGTAATTTTATATAGTATTTATAAGATATGTATGCATGTAAATAAAAAAACAGACGAAATAATTAAGAATAATAATAAACAAGTATAACATCATAAAGAAATTGGAGAATTTAAAATATGAAATTTACAAGAAAGAAAATAATATTAGGTATAATATTTATATTTGCAATTGGTTTTATATGTTTGTTGATAAATAGAAATACTGGATTAAAAGCATTTGAAAAAGAAGTGTTAAACATTGAATTACCACAAAATATTGAAAAAATTGCTATGAAAAGTGGAATTGGAGATTCTGGAGGAAATGGAGATTATTCGACATATCGTGTTGTTTTTGTTGTGAAAACTGAAATGACAATAGATGAGTTGAAAAAAGAATTTGATAATAAAGAAATGACAACTTTAACTCATAAAGCATATAGTGGGTTGCCATTTGCTTATATTACTAAATGCGAAGGAAGTGTCTTTAAATCAAGTAGAGATTTTGTCCTAGAATTTGATGAATTAAAAGGAATTAATGATTTTAGCAATTATTATTTCATAGAATTTATCAATTAAATTATGGTATCTAGGGGAGAATTAGCAAAAAATACTTGTTCAAACTAATTATAAATAGATTAAATGAAGAAAGAGGGATTGAAATGATAAAGAATAAAAAAATTTTAATAGGAATAATATTAGGAATTATTATAATAATATGTTGTACATTTATATTATTTAAGACTAAAAATGGTCAATTGAATAGCTCTATTAATAAAAATGGGTTGTATATTAACGATAATATAAGTGGTAATGAAGAAAACAAGTATGAATATAAATCATTTAAGCCTAGATTTTATAATTCTCCAAGTGATACAGGACCAAACAATTATGATTTTACACATGATATGACTTATTCTAATAGGATTTACTATAGAAAATTAAATTCTTATGAAGAATATAAAGAAGTTAAAACAAGATGGAACGACATAATTGATATGAAGGAAGATGACTTTCAAAATTATTTTATGATTATTACAGCTATTGAAAATACAAGTATGGTTGGATTAACTCTTGATAGTATTGATACAGATGATAATAATATGTATATCAGCTTAATTCATTATAAAGATGGAGAAGAATTTAATAAAGATGAAACATGTATATCATGTAAAATTTCAAGAGAATTGGAACGAGATAATATCTATGTTACAAGAAATTATTTGGATAATGAAAAAGATTTTAATACTGATATGAAACTTGCTGTAAACAAAAATAATCCTAGTTCATTTATTTATAAAACAGAAATATATAGAGATGCAGAAAGAGATTTAAATAATAAAATTGGAATGTCAATAGCTCAAGAAAATTGGCAAGATTATATTAAGCTAAATATTGAAATAAACAAGAATACACCAGAAATTGATTTTTCAAAATGGAATAGAATTGGAGATGATTTTTATTCAATTTCATTAACTAAACATAGCGAATATTTAAAATTTATGAATAATTATAATGCTCAAGAAATTAATTGGGAAACTTTCAAGTATGCTTATCCAATAATTATTGTAAGAAGAAATGCTGAGAATTCAATACATGTTGGAGAGATAACAAATGAAAAAGGACAAGATTATTTACATATATACAAAGGTGGATATTTAGATGTTACAGAAAATTTTAAATATCCTGCTATATGTGTATTAGTACCAAACTATAGAAGTTTAGAGAATAGTAAATTAAATATTATGCTTGATGGAGAATACCTAAATTTAAGCAAAGATACAGATGAAATACAACAGGCAATCGATTCTTCAAAATATTCAAAAGAACAGGCATATAATATTGGAAAGAAATATATAGATAGTTTTACATATGATAATTTTAAATTTAGTAGTACAAATTTAAAAGATGTAAAAATGACAAATATATATGCTAACAATTTCTTAACAGCAACGGATAAAGATTATCATAGTGGTAATCTAGTAGAAGATAAAACAAAAACATATTGGGCTTGGGAAATAACATCATATTCTGATACTGATCCATGTACATATGTAATTATTTATGTGGATTCACAGACTGGAGAAATAGTTGCAGGGAAAGTTTTAGTAGCTATGGATTAAAAAGGTAGGAATGTCGAAATGATTGAAACAAAATTTGAAAAACAAAGTATTGATAGGTTTACTTTTATTAGTGAAAAGCATTTGAATATATTGAAAGATAATAATATAAAAACTTTAGGACAATTAAGTAATAATACAAGAACAAATTTAAGTAATTATGGTTTTGAAAATGCTCAAATAAAAGAAATAGAATTTGAACTTGGAAAATTAGGTATGGGTTTGAAGAATTAAAACAATAAAATCGTGAGTATGTTTTGATATAGGAGAAAATATGAAAAATAAAAAAGTAAAAATTTCTTTAATAATTATACTTTTTATATTGATTATAGTAGGTACTATAATTATAGAAATATTAAATGATAATAATAATTTAAAAGATATATCTGAAGAAACTAGAATTGAAATAATGAAATTAGTAGGAATTGAAGAAAGTCAGTCATTCAAGCCTATATATTTAAAAACATACATTGCAGATTTTAGAGATAATTCAACAAATGGCTATGAATTAAAGTATGAAATATCAAAAGAAGACTTTGAAAAAAATAATCTACATTATGAAAAATCATCAATTTATGATGCTTTGACAGACGCTTCAAAATGTGAAGAAAAAGATAGCGAAACATTTGTCTGTCATATTAAGAGAACACCATTGTATAATAAGGAAATATGTGAAAAATTCAAAAAAATATATATTAACAAATAGCGTTTTGTTGGGAGAGAAATATGGAGATAATATTATATTCAATAATTGCTTTTTTAGTTTCATTAACTATTCAAATGGTGTTTATAATAATTTTGCAGACGAAAAAAAAGAAAGCAAATAAAACCATTGATGCTGAAGAAGAATATAAAATAAATATGAGGCTAGTTATAAGAATAATAATTGCAATTATTATTTCCGTCATAATATCTATTATTACATTTTATGTTCTTGGAATTGCAGTAATTGGATTTTTAAGACAAGGACACTAATAAATAACAATTCATTGAGAAGTTAACAATATAAGTAATATTGTTAACAAGTAGGATAAAGAAAAATAGTAAGTTATCGCTCGGATAAAAAAATTTTTTTCTACTAAAAACAATAAAATACAATAAAACTTACTTTTAAGAAAGTATCTTACAAAAAAGTGCGTTCTTCCATTTTTAATAGAACCGATATATAATAAGGTTGTTCAAAAAAATAAAATATATGGAGGTTAAAAATGGATAGTAAAAGAATTGATTTAAAAAAGAGTTTTGTTCAAGTTTATGACTTTGGAGAAATAAAATTACACGCATATCAAACAAGCGATGTAATGGCTGATGAATGTTTTATTTTAGAAAATGATAGTGAAGTTTTTTTATTAGAATTTCCCTCTTTCTATGAAGATATGGAAGAATTTAAAAATTATATTTTAGGTTTGAATAAAAAAGTTATTGCAAAAGTATTTTCAAATCACCCAAGTGGAGGAAATGAATTTAAAGATGTTAAATCTTACGCTTCAAGAGGAACTATAAAATCAATGCAAGAAGGAGAAATATTCCATATTGTAGAAGGGTTTAAAACTGCTTTTAATGGTAGCTTTGCAAGTGAATTTCACGAAATTACAGATATATTAGAAGAATCAAAAGTAAAAATTGGTGGATTTGATTTAGAAATAACATATCACGATGAAGATGTTGAAATTGTATTTCCACAAATAAATAGTGTATATACTCATATGTTAGGACACGAATGTCATTCAATTTTACCAAGCAAAGAAGCAATAGATGGATTTATTCATCAATTAGAAGGATATTTAGAAAAAGGATATGAACTTATTTTAACAAGTCATCATACACCAGAGAATTTAGAAGATGTAAAAACTAAAATTGATTATTTAAAAAATGTAAAACAAATTGCTAATGAATCTAACACAAAAGAAGAATTTATCAAAAATGTAAAAGAAAAATATAGTGATTATAAATGTGAAAATTATTTAGAAATGACAGCAAATAGCCTATTTGCATAAATCATTAGGTGGAATATTCCACCTTAATATTTTAAATTTATAACTTTATTTTTGCTAGTTACTTTCTAAAAGGAATATGGGGGAATATAGAATGAAAAAGTTATATACAAAATGTCCTGTTGAATATACAGTTAGCATTATTTCAGATAAGTGGAAAGTTTTGATAATTAGAGATCTATTAGAAAAAGAAAAAAGATATAGTGAACTTATGAAAAGTGTTGTAGGAATTTCTGATAAAGTTCTAGCAAAGAATTTAAGAGAATTAGAACAAGATGGAATTATAAATAGAAAAGTATATGCAGTTGTTCCACCAAAAGTTGAGTATTCTTTAACAGAAAAAGGACAAGAATTAAAACAAATATTAAAAGAGATGGAAAAGTTCGGCTTAAAATATAGGGAGGAATAATAATGTCAGTAAAATGTATAAAAGATTATATAAAAAATATAAATATTGTCATTGGTTGTAATATAGGCTGTTCTTATTGTTATGCAAGAATGAATAATAATAGATTCCATACAATAGATAATTTTAATAATCCTGTATTTTTTGAAAATAAATTAAAAATGCTTGACAATAAAAGGCATATTGCTTATTTACTAACTGGGCAAAGTGATTTATCAGGTTGGAATGAAGAATGGAAAGATAAAGTTTTTTCTAAAATGAAAGAAAATAAAGATACACAATATATATTTTTAACTAAAAGACCTGAAAATATTAACTTAAAAGAAACTCCTGATAATGGTTGGTTTGGTGTAACTGTTACTTCTTCAAAAGAAAAAACAAGAATTGATTATTTAAGAAATAATATTAAAGCAAAACATTATCATATTACTTTTGAGCCAATGTTTGATGATGTAGGAAAATTAGATTTAACTAATATTTCTTGGATTGTAATAGGAACTGAAACAGGAAATAGAAAAGGCAAAATATCATCAAAAAGAGAATGGGTATTTAATATTTATAATCAAGCAAAAGAGAAAAATATACCAGTATTTATGAAAGAAGATTTATTAGGTATTTTAGATGAAGATGAATTTGTGCAAGAATTTCCTAAAGAGTTTGGAGGAATAAAATGATAGATTTAAAAAAAGTTGTAATTAAAGAAAAGAAAGTAGATACAGTTTTAACAAAATCAAATTTGCCTATTGCAGGTTATTCAATAAATCCTTATGTGGGTTGTCCTTTTGGTTGTGAATATTGTTATGCTACATTTATGAAAAGATTTACAAGACATACAGAAGATTGGGGAATGTTTTTAGATGTAAAAATGTGGGATAAAATAAAAAATTCTGAAAAATATAAAGGCAAAACAATGATAGTTGGTTCTGTAACAGATGGCTATAACTATTTTGAAGCCAAATATAAAAGAACAAGAGCATTTTTAGAAGAAATGCAAGGAAGTGGAATTAACTTAATTATAACAACTAAATCAAATCTAGTTACAAGAGATATTGATTTGATAAAAACATATCCCAACCCATTAGTTGCTTGGTCAATAAATACACTAGATGAAGAATTTAAGAAAGATATGGATTCAGCACCAACGATAAAATCAAGAATTGAAGCAATGAAACAAGTACACGAGGCAGGAATAAGAACAACTTGCTTTATATCTCCAATATTTCCTGGTATTACTAATGTATTTCCAATTATTGAAGAAATAAAAGATTTTTGCGATTATATATGGCTTGAAAATTTGAATTTAAGAGGAACATTTAAACCTACTATAATAAATTATATAAATGAAAAATATCCTGAATTAAACGATTTATATAATAAGATTTATATTAAAAAAGATATGTTTTATTGGGAAGAATTAGATAAAAAGGTACAAGAATATGCAGATAAAAATGGATTTATGTATGTTATAGATGAAGAACCATTTTTGAAAAACCCTACTGGAAAACCTATTATAATAAACTATTTTTACCACGAAAAAATTAGACAATCATCAAAAAACAAGTAGAAAGATAAATTACAATTAATGAGTAAGAAAAAGTGGTAAATAATCGTTGCATTCCTGAATGTTAATATGCGTTGCTTGTAGCAACGGAATATATAGTATATAATCCTTTGTAAAGGAGGTAACTATTATGTTAAAAGATAATATTAAGGCTATTAGAAAATCAAAAGGACTTTCACAAGAAGAATTGGCTATAAAATTAAATGTAGTTAGACAAACAATTTCAAAATGGGAACAAGGACTGTCTGTTCCAGATTCTGAAATGTTGGTATCTATATCAGAAGCACTTGAAACACCTATAAGCACTTTACTGGGCGAACAGATTTCTGAATCTAAAATTGATGATTTAAAAGTAATAGCTGAAAAATTAGAAATAGTAAATTTACAATTATTGCAAAAGAAGGAACAAAAGAGAAAAACAATTCAAGGGCTATTAATATTATTGTGTGTAATTATAATAATAACTTTTATAGTTTTAATGTTAGTGGGTAGTCCATATTTAAATTGGTTTTATGGTGATCCAGAGACAGCAGTTGTAGGAGTTGGATTTCATATATTTGAATGGTTGTTTGTTAGGATAGCACCATTTAGTTTTATTGTATTGATTATTGGAATTTTCTTAACACGAAAAAAACAGTAAAATTACAATTTATCAAGATGCTAGCAAGATTTTTAAGAGAGATTATTTAATGATTTCTCTTTTAATTATTGACTTAACTAATGCGATTAGTTATAATATGAATATAATTAGTTAAGGAGGTTGAGATGTCAAAGAATAATATTAGTGATGAGCTTATTATTACAACTTCTGCAAGACTATCAAATGAAGTAGGACTAAACAATTTATCTCTAAAAATGA
>DOYA01000025.1 GCA_003518755.1 Clostridiales bacterium
GATAAAAGTGGAGAAACAGAAAAAAAACTGATAAATATAGAGGGGAAAGATGAA
This sequence comes from Clostridiales bacterium, assembly GCA_003518755.1. GTDB lineage: Bacteria > Bacillota > Clostridia > TANB77 > CAG-508 > CAG-269. The sequence goes on from DOYA01000025.1 coordinate 55, forward strand.
AATTGGCAAATTGTAACAAACAATAAAATTAAGGCCATTAATCCTAAAGCATTAAATATAGAAAATGATATAATTAAAATATCACCTGAAACAGAGATAACTACACAAAGAATTATATTAAAAGAAAACAACATGTATGGGGTTTGTATTGGAGGATTTGATAATTTTTATATTATTTATTGTTCGCCTATATTTGAAAATGATTTAATTAAGTTAACAGTCAAGAATACTCAAGAAATATTTATTGGTAAGGGCGAGAAAAACCATATTGTTTATAATAATAAGCTTGTAGCAAATACACATGCACGTATATTTATTGACAGTAATGAATTATATTTAGAAAACTTTGATAAAAAATTTGGAACATGTGTAAATAATAAAATGGTATCAAATGAGATAATCAAATTATATAATGGTGATAAAATATTTATTATGGGTTTGACAATTATAATTATGGGACAAGATATAATTATAAATAATCCTTCAAATAATATGAAATATAATAATAATTATTTATCTTTGAATGATGAAAAGAAAAACATAGATATTGATACAAACAATAATGATGAAGATGATGAAATATATGAAGAAAACTATTTTACTCGTTCACCACGAATTATAAATAGAATAAAAAAAGAAGTTGTGAAGATTGATACTCCACCACAGATAGAAAGCAAAGAAGAAACTCCACTTATGCTTGTTCTTGGTTCTACATTATCAATGGGTGCTATGATTTTAATATCAGGAACAAGGACATTGGATAGTCAGATTAATTCAAAACAATCTAGCAGACAAATGATATTTCAAATTGCTATTATTCTTCTTATGCTTTTAGGTATGATACTTATACCGATTCTAAATGTTAAATATAATAAAAAGAAGAAGAAAAAATATGAAGAGAAAAGGCAACAAAGATATAAAGAATATATTGATTCAAAAATTGAAATTATCGATGAAGCTATGTATAATCAGAGGGAAATTCTATTAGAAAATAATCTTTCAACCGAAAAATGTCAAAAGTTAATTTTAGATAAAGATAAAAAGCTTTGGGAAAGAAAACTTGAAGATGAAGATTTTTTAACTGTTAGATTAGGAATAGGAGATGTGCCATTAGAAATAGATATTAGATATCCAGAAGAAAGATTTATGATGGAAGATGATAACTTAATAGATATATTAAATAGTGTAGCAAAAAAATCAAAAATATTACAAAGAGCACCTATTAAGTTTTCGTTAATGGAACATAGATTTTCTGCAATTATTTCACATGACGAGGAATTAAGAAAAAAATATTTGGAAAATATTTTGATTCAGCTCATAGCATTACAAAGTTATGATGACTTAAAACTTGTTTTTTTATTAAAAGAAGATAAACAAGAAAAATGGGAAGAACTTAAAATGCTTCCATATTTTTGGAATGAAAATAAAAAAATTAGATTTTTTGCGGACAGTTACAATGATATGGAAAAAGTATCCAAGTATTTAGAAGAAATTGCAAAACAACGAATTGAAGAAATAGAGGAAAAAAAATATGATAATGGTCATAGAATCTTTAAACCATATTATTTAATAATTACAGATGATTATAAGCATATTGAGAATTTAAGAATTATTCAAGAAATACTAAAAGAAAAAGAAAATATTGGATTTGGATTATTATCTCTATCAGACAATGTGAACCAATTACCAAATGAAAATCAAAGCTTTATAAATTTAGAGGATAAAGAAGGTCAAATTTTTGAAAATGAAATAACAGAAGATAGTTTAAAAACATTCAAATTTAATCTAATTGATAATTTGAAACTTAATGAAATTACAGCAATATTGGCAAATATACCTATAAAATACGATATGCAAGGAAAAAGTGGTTTGCCAAGTAGTTATAGTTTTCTTGAAATGTATGATGTAGGATTAATAGAACAATTAAATGTATTAGAAAGATGGAACAAAAATGATTCAACTTTATCATTAGAGGCACCTATAGGAATTGATTCTGCTGGTAGACTAATTGGCTTAGATATTCACGAAAAATTTCATGGACCACATGGATTAATTGCTGGAAGCACTGGCTCTGGAAAGTCTGAATTTATTATAACTTATATACTTTCTATGGCAATTAATTATAATCCAAATGATGTTGCATTTGTATTAATAGATTATAAAGGAGGAGGACTGGCTGGAGCATTCCAAAAAGGAAATATAAAATTACCCCATTTGGTTGGAACAATAACAAATATTGATACAGTTGGACTCCAAAGGTCATTAGCTTCAATTCAATCAGAGTTACGTAGGAGACAAATTGCATTTAATAAGGCTAGAGATATGACTGATGAGGGAACTATTGATATATATAAGTATCAAAAACTATATCATGAGGGAATCGTAAAAAAACCAATTCCACATTTATTAATAATTTGTGATGAATTTGCTGAATTAAAGCAACAGCAACCTGATTTTATGGATGAATTGATAAGTGTTTCAAGAATTGGACGTAGTTTAGGAGTTCATTTGATTTTAGCGACACAAAAACCTGCTGGAATTGTAAATGATCAAATAAGAAGTAATAGTAGATTTGCAGTATGCTTAAAAGTGCAAACTAAACAAGATAGTAATGATGTAATAAATAAGCCGGATGCAGCTCAATTAAAGGGAGAAGGGCAGTTTTACATAGAGGTTGGTAATGATGAATACTTTAATTTAGGACAGGCGGCATGGTCTGGAGCACAATACTTACCTTCTAATGTTATAAAAAAGAAGGTAGATAGTTCAATAGAGTTTATTTCCAATATTGGTGCTACAATTAAAAGTATTGATGATACAGTACAAAGAAAATCTAATGCAGAAGGAGAACAATTAACGCGAATAGTACAATACTTAAATGATATAGCAAATAAAGAAAAAATAAAATTACCACAATTATGGTTAGATAGTATTCCAGAAGATATTTATTTTGATGATATCAAGAAAAAATATAAAATTGAACATGAAGAAACAAGAATTATGCCATTAATTGGAGAATATGATGATCCATACAATCAAAGACAAGATGCGGCTATAATAGATTTTGATAAGGTTGGAAATGTGGTAATATTTGGAAATGCAGAAAGTGGCAAAGAATCTCTATTAAGCACAATATGTTATGATTTTATAAGAAACTATACAACTAAGGAAGTTTGGACATATATTTTAGATTTTGGTAGCGAGGCATTAAAAATATTTAAAGAGGCACCACATGTTGGAGATACTATTTTTATAGGTGAAGAAGAGAAAATAAAAAGATTTTTTGAATATATTACTCAAGAAATAAAAAATAGAAAGAAAATATTATCAGATTATAATGGTGATTATAAATTGTATGTTAAAGAGACTGGACAAATACTTCCAACAATAATAGTAATTATTAATAATTATGGAGCTTTTGCAGATACATATCAAATGACAGAATATGATGATATAATATTATCAATTACAAGAGAGGGATTAAGTTGTGGTATCAAATTTGTTTTTACTGTTAATTCATTTAATAATATAAGATATAGATTGATACAGAATTTTAAATATAGAATAGCTTTAAACTTAAATAGTGATGATGAGTATTATAATGTATTTGATAAGATTGGCAAAAAAAGACCATCTCACAATTTTGGTAGAGGAATTTTAAAAGTTGATGATGAATTATATGAATTTCAAACAGCAAAAATATGTGAAGCATCTGAATATAATAATTTAATAAAAACAGCTATAGATGAAGCTAAAAGAAACAATAAAATAGTTGCTAAACCAGTGCAAATATTACCTGAAAAAGTTACTTTTGATGATTTGAAAAAAGATTTGAATTCAATTGCTTCTATACCAATTGGAATTACAGATAAAGACTTAAGAGTTTTAAATTATAATTTTTCTAAAAATATAATTAATTTAATTACATCTAAAAATTTTGATGAAGTAATTGAATTTGCTGGATATATTATTGATGAAATTAGACAGCTTGATGAAGTTAATGTGATAGTTTTTGATGCTGAAAAAATATGGGCAAATGATAACGCAAATGTTAGAAATGAATATGAAATCTTTACTTTTGAACTAGAAAAAAATTTAAAGAAAGACATCCATAATATTTGTATAATTATAGGATTAGATAAATTTTTAAATGCAATAGGAGAATTAGCAACATTTTTTATTAACCAAATAAAAAAAGCAGAAGAAAAAGGAAATTATAGTTTTATAATAGTTGATAGTGCATCAAAGATTAAACTTCATGAATATGATCCTTGGTATAAATCATTTATAGGTAAAGAAGATGGAATATGGGTTGGTAATGGATTTAATGATCAATATTTAATAAATATATCTACAAATAGAAGAGATATTGTAAATAATTGTGGTTGCAGTATGGGATATGCAGTTAAAGGTGGTACTCCAATATTTGTTAAGCTTCTTGAGATGAAGGATAAAGGTGATGATTATGAGTGATAAAATAGAAATAAAGCTGTATGTACCTACAATAGATGCTAAATATGATGTGCTAATTCCCAAAAATAAAAGAATTTATGTAGTTATTGATTTATTAGTAAGAGCAATTAATGAATTTAGTGGAGGATATTATAAACCAAAAGATTTGCCGAATTTATATGACAAAAATTCTGCAAAACAAATTGATTACAATTTAAAAGTTATGGAATCAACCATCAAAAATGGTACTGAATTGATATTATTATAAAGTTAATAATTTTCAAAATTTAACAGAAGATATATTGACATTTTTTAAATATACTGTTAAAGTATTAATAGATTTAAGAATTAATAAATAGATTTGTGGGTGAAAAGTAAATGAGTGATTGTAAAAACAAATATCTTCCTATAGGAACAGTTGTATTATTAAAACATGCTATTAAAAGAGTTATGATTATAGGTTTTAAAACTAAGCCAAATCAAGATAATAATAGTGAATCTAATGAAGATGAATTTGATTATGTAGGATGTATTTATCCAGAAGGAATGGTAAAGAATATTCCGACAATGCTTTTTAATCATGAACAAATATCTAAAATATATCACTTAGGTTTAGAAGATGATGAAGAAGAAAAAGAGTTTAAAAACATGCTTATGAAACAGAATAATTACAATAATAATGACAATTAATATTCTTCAACTTAGTCTCTAATTATGAAAGAAAGGATAATTTAACAAAATGGATATTGACATTTTTTATGAACAGCTAAATATATATAATGCTAGGATAGAAAGACTTAATGAAGAAATAACTCAATTAGAAGGAAATCTTTCAACCTGTGAAACTAGGAAACAAACTCTTTTAGATTATAAAAAGAAACTAGAAGATTTAAGTAGCAAATTAGATAGTATAAATGCAAATATTTCTTCAGGACAAAGCTTAACACAAACTAGTTTAAGTATGTATTCTTTACTTGGAAAAACACATATCTTAGAAGAATTATATAATAATTTCAAATCAGCATCTTCAGATTTGCAAGATGCATTAAATACTATTTGTATTATTAAGGCTGCAATTACTAAAAAAACTGAAGATTTTAACCGTGAAATTACAGAATTAAATCGAGCAATTACTAATTTGAAGGAACAAATTGCTGCAAAAAAAACTGAGTTAAGTCAAGCAATTATTCATAGAAATAATGTACTAAATACTATTGATAGCTTAGAATAGGAGAAGATATGAGTAACATAGATATAAATACAGCATATAAAGAAGCGGTAAATGAACCAATAGAAGAAGCAATATCTTATTTAGGAGTGGCAAATAAGAATACATATGGTGTAACAATTCCAGTTTTTGATGGAAATGATAGCTTAGGTATCTCACCTAGTAGTATTCAAGAAATATGCTCAAATATTAAGAAGGCTATAAACATATTAGATAGTATGAGAGGTGAGTTGAGTGCATATTTAGATGGCTTTGATAATGCAGAAGTGTCTATTGAAGAATGCCTGAAAGAAACAACAGGATCGAATTATTCATTAATAGAACTAACATTATTTGAGTTACATAATGCTAGAAATCAACCAAAAGATACCTCAGCTGAAATAGTATATGATCCATCATATCCGGATTATTATAATTATGTATTTAATA
>DOYA01000100.1 GCA_003518755.1 Clostridiales bacterium
CAATGGATATAAAAGACTTAAAATTCTGTCAAAACTATTTTAAAAATACAGAAAAAAGAGATCCTACAATTACTGAAATGAAAATGATAGATACATATTGGTCTGACCATTGTAGACATACAACATTTTTAACAAAACTTGAAGTAATAGATATTAAGTGGGATTTATTATTAAAAGTTTATCAAGAATACTTACAAACAAGAGACCAAGTTTATGAGGGAAGAAAGGCAAAAGACATTTGCCTAATGGATATTGCAACTATTGCAGTAAAAGATTTAAAAAAACGAGGCTATTTAAAAGATATTGATGAATCTGAAGAAATAAATGCATGTTCAATAAAAGCTGAAATACTTGTTGATGGTAAACCAGAAGAATATTTAATAATGTTCAAAAATGAGACACATAACCATCCAACAGAAATAGAGCCTTTCGGAGGAGCTGCAACTTGTCTTGGAGGAGCAATTAGAGATCCACTATCAGGAAGAGTATATGTATATCAAGCAATGAGAGTAACAGGATGTGCTGACCCAAGAAAACCAATTGAAGAAACACTTCCAAATAAATTACCTCAAAGAAAAATAACAAATGAGGCAGCAAGAGGATATAGCTCTTATGGAAATCAAATAGGTTTAGCAACAGGACAGGTTAGTGAAATCTATCATGAAGGATATGTTGCAAAAAGACTTGAAATTGGAGCATTAATTGGAGCTGCACCAAAGAAAAATGTAGTTAGAACTAGACCAGAGCCTGGAGATATAGTTATTTTACTTGGTGGAAAAACAGGACGTGATGGATGTGGAGGAGCAACAGGATCATCAAAAGCTCATACAAGTGAATCATTAACAACTTGTGGTGCAGAGGTTCAAAAAGGAAATGCACCAGAAGAAAGAAAAATTCAAAGATTATTTAGAGAAAATAAAGTTACTAGATTAATTAAAAGATGTAATGACTTTGGTGCAGGAGGAGTTTCAGTTGCAATAGGTGAACTTGCTGATGGATTAGAAATAAACTTAGATAAAGTTCCTAAAAAATATGAGGGACTTGATGGAACAGAACTTGCAATTTCAGAATCACAAGAAAGAATGGCAGTTGTAGTTGCTGAAAAGGATGTAAAAGAATTTATAAATTATGCTGAAGAAGAAAATATAGAGGCTACAATAGTTGCAAAAGTTACAGAAGAAAAAAGACTAAAAATGTATTGGAGAGGAAAAATAATTGTAGACATTTCTAGAGAGTTTTTAGATACTAATGGAGATGTAAAAAATGCAAATATAGAAGTTAAAAAACCTGATTATACAAAGAGCCCTTTAAACAAAGAGAATTCAGCAAATATTAAAGAAGAATGGAAGAAAACAATTTCAAGTTTAAACTGTTGCTCTCAAAAAGGTTTAGTAGAAAGATTTGATAGCACAATAGGTGCAAATACAGTAATAATGCCATTTGGAGGAAAATATCAACTAACTCCAGCAGAAGGAATGGTAGCAAGAATTCCAACCTTAAAAGGATATACAAATACAGGTACAATAATGACTTATGGATATAATCCTTATATTGCATCATTTAGCCCATTCCATGGAGCAATGTATGCTGTAGTAGAATCTGTTACAAAATATGTAGCACTTGGTGGAGACTACAAAAAAGCATATTTAACATTCCAAGAATATTTTGAAAAATTAAGAAATGAACCAATCAGATGGGGAAAACCTTTTTCAGCATTATTAGGTGCATATCTTGTACAAAAAGAGCTTAAAATTGGTTCAATTGGTGGAAAAGACAGTATGTCTGGCTCTTATAATGAATTAGATGTACCACCTACACTTGTTTCATTTGCAGTTGGAACAGTTGATATAAACAAAGTAGTATCAAATGAATTTAAAAATACAGATTCAAAGGTATTATTATTAAAAACCAAAATTGGTGAAGAAGAAGTAATTGATTTTGAAGACTTAAAAGAGAATTATGAAATAGTTCACAAATTGATAAATGATGGAAAAGTATTATCAATAGGAACAATCAAAGCTGGAGGAATTGCAGAAGCAATCACAAAAGCATGTATAGGAAATAAAATAGGTTTCAAATTTGAAGCTAAAGAACAATACTTTAAACAATATTATGGTTCATTCATAATAGAAGTTGAAAAAGATGTAACTGTTGAAAAGACTGAAGTTTTAGGATACACAACTAAAGACAATAATATAGTTGTAGAAAACAAAGTATTAGATTTAGATGAGATTACTAAAGCATGGAAAGAGCCTTTAGAGAAGGTATTCCCAACAAAAGCAGAATCTAAATTTTCAAAAATAGAAAATATCTTAAGTGATAAAAAATGTAATATTATTGCACATACAAAATTTGCAGCACCTAGAGTATTTATACCAGTATTCCCAGGAACAAACTGTGAATATGATTCTAGTAAAGCTTTTGAAGATGCAGGTGCAATAACAGATACACTAGTATTTAAAAACTTAAAACCTCAAGATATTACAGATACAATCTATGAAATGGAAAAAAGAATACATCAAGCACAAATAATAATGTTCCCAGGAGGCTTCAGTTCTGGAGATGAGCCAGATGGATCTGGAAAATTTATTGCAACAGTATTTAGAAATCCAAGACTTAAAGAAGCAATAAATAAACACTTATATGAACAAGATGGATTAATACTTGGAATTTGTAATGGTTTCCAAGCACTAATAAAACTTGGATTAGTACCAGAAGGAAAAATAGTTGAAATGACAGAAAACAGTCCAACACTTACATTTAACACTATTTCAAGACACGTATCAACAATGGTTAAAACAAAAGTAGTTTCAAAATTGTCACCATGGTTTAACAAAGTTGAACTTGGAGAAGAATTTATTATTCCTGTATCACATGGAGAAGGTAGATTTATAGCAAATGAAGAAACACTAAACAGATTAATAGCTAATGGACAAGTTGCTACACAATATGTGGATTTTGATGGAAATGCTACTTATGACATTAACTTTAACCCAAATAACTCAATATATGCAATAGAAGGAATAACAAGTCCAGATGGTAGAGTTTTAGGAAAAATGGGACATTCTGAAAGATGCTATTCTGGAATATTAAAGAATATCCCTGGAAATAAAGACCAAAAAATCTTTGAATCTGGAGTAGAGTATTTTAAATAGAAAGGAAAAAATTATGGAAAATGGCATATATAATACACCACTATCTGGTCGTTATCCAAGCAAAGAAATGAATGCCCTATGGTCAAATGACAGCAAATACTCAACATGGAGAAAACTATGGGTAGCGCTAGCTGAAACAGAAAAAGAGCTAGGAATAGAGATAACAGATGAACAAATAAGCCAAATGAAAGAAAATATAAACAATATAGATTATGATGTAGTTGCAAAAAGAGAAGCTGAATGTAGACATGATGTTATGGCACATGTATATGAATTTGGTACAAAAGCTCCACTTGCAAAGCCTATAATACATTTAGGGGCAACTTCATGTTATGTAACTGATAATACTGATATTATACTAATGACACAAGGATTAAAACTAATTAAACAAAAATTAATATTAGTTATAAATAATCTAAAAGAATTTGCATTAAAAAATAAAGATGTTGTATGTTTAGGATATACTCATTTTCAACCTGCACAATTAACAACAGTTGGAAAAAGAGCAACATTGTGGCTTCAAGACTTAATTGAAGATTTAGAAGAATTAGAATTTGTTGAAAGCCATATGAAATTACTAGG
>DOYA01000077.1 GCA_003518755.1 Clostridiales bacterium
TGATGTGCGGTTAAACAGGATTTTGAGATTACATTGATTTTACTAAAATCTAGATGAAAAGCTTCCTGAACCTATATTTCCTGAGGATGGATTATATAAGTTAAAGCTATCATTTTTGATTTCTTCTTTATATAATTCTTGATATAATTTGTATATATTAATAAAGATACCGTCTTTGTAAATATTTGGAAAATCAGAAATATCTTTTTCTATAAGTTCATTGGTTTTTACATTTCTAAAATATACTTTATTTATTTTATTAAATAAAATTCTATCATTTGGAGCGTCTAGTTCATTTGAAGATGATATATAAAAATATGGAATTTTTAATTCTTCAATTGGTCCATTTTTTTCGATATCATAATCTGGCATATAACTATAATTAACAGGAATAGGACGTCTACCAAGCTCGACTTTATATTCTGAATTACTATCATTTACATGCAAATACCAACTATTTGCAAAATCATCAATTTCAACTTCAAAAGTGTAATTCAAAGTTTCATTATATACTATTAAAACTGGCTTAGTTATTTCAAAGAAATATTCACCATATTGTTTTTTTAAAGCTAATCTATCTTCATCAGAAATTTCCCAATAAATAAATAAGTTTTTAGGGGTTTGAGCTAATATTTTTACTACTGTTTGATTATATCTAAAAGGCAAATCATAATATTCAGCAGAAAATACTTTTTTAGTTGAAGCTGTTTTAGAAGTAGAAGCCTTTTTAGTAGTAGCTGTTTTAGAAGTAGTCTTTTTAGCAGTAGCTGTTTTAGAAGTAGTAGCTTTTTTAGCCGTAGCTGTTTTAGAAGCAGAAGCCTTTTTAGCTGTTGCCGTTTTTGAAGTAGAAGCCTTTTTTGTAGTAGCTGTTTTAGTTGTAGAAGTCTTTTTAGCCGTAGCTGTTTTAGAGGCAGTAGTATTTTTAGTAGTAGAAGCTTTTTTAGTAGCAGCAGTTTTAGAAGTAGAAGCCTTTTTAGCTGTTGCAGTTTTAGAAGCAGAAGCTTTTTTAGCAGAAGCTGTTTTAGAAGTAGAAGCCTTTTTAGCTGTTGCCGTTTTTGAAGTAGAAGTCTTTTTAGTAGTAGTAGTTTTTTTAGTAGCTGATTTAGTTGGCTTCTTTTTTGAAGTTGATTTTTTTGAATCATCTTTTTTCAATGATATGTTTTTACTTAATACTTCCTTTATTGCATTAGCTAATTTAACTATTTCATTTTCTCCGGTTTCTTTAGTTTTTCTTGGCATATATTTATCCTCCTGTGTAGTTTAAAATTTTTCTATTATATAGTATAATAAAACAAAAATTAATTCAAGGATTTTCTATAAAAAAAATAATTTTTTAATTTAGCAGATATACAAGTGAATAATTTGTAAATTTTTCGTAAAATCTATTGAAAAAAAAAATATTTATTGTTATGATATAATAGATTAGATATTATTTTCGAAAGGAGTCGTTTATAATAAAAAATTATAAACTAAAACATAGATGATAGAATTCAGAAATGTTAACAAAACATATGATACTGGTACAAAAGCAGTGAAAAATGCTAATTTTTTAATTGAAAAAGGAGAATTCTGCTTTTTAGTTGGTACATCAGGAAGTGGAAAATCAACTTTAATTAAATTAATCTTAAAAGAAGAAGAACCTACATCAGGTAATATTATAATAAATGGAAAAGATACAACATTTTTAAAACCAAATAGAGTTCCATATTTAAGAAGAAGTATGGGTGTAGTTTTCCAAGACTTTAGGCTTTTACCTGACAAAACTGTATATGATAATGTTGCTTATGCAATGTATATTGTTCGTGCAACAAGTCGACATATTCGTAGACAAGTTCCAATGGTACTTTCACTTGTAGGATTAAGTGGAAAGGCAAAAATGTATCCAAATGAGCTTTCAGGTGGAGAACAACAAAGAGTTGCTTTGGCAAGAGCAATGGTAAATAACCCATCAATGCTAATAGCAGATGAGCCTACAGGAAACCTTGATCCAGATACTGCGTGGGATATAATGAATTTACTAAATGATATAAACATGAGAGGCACAACTGTTGTTGTTGCAACACATGCCAAAGATATTGTAGATAAAATGAAAAAAAGAGTTATACACATAGAAAAAGGCGACATTATTAGAGATGATAAAAAAGGTGGTTATAATGAAATATAATGTATTTACCTACTTAGTAGGAGAGGGTTTTTCAAATGTTTTCAAAAATAAAAAACAAGCATTTACATCATTTGGAACAATGTGCTTAATAATGATATTTTTTGGAATTTGTTTTATAATAGTTGGAAATTTTAATAGTTTTATCAAACAAGTAGAGGCTCAACAGGGAATACAAGCATTTATAAAAAAAGATGCTACAGAAGAAGAAATAGAGCAGGTTAAAAATGATATTAATGAAATTGAAGAAATTAATACAATAGAGTTTGTATCTCAAGAACAAGCATTACAATCTGTTAAAGAAAGAGTTTTTAAAGAAAGAGCAGATTTATTAGAAGGATATAATGTAAGCATATTTAAAACATCATATAAAATTACTCTTACAGATATTACGAAAACAGCAGAAGTCAAAGAAAAACTGCTAAATATTGAAAATATTGTCAAAGTAACAAATACAGATGAGGTAATTGAAGTTCTAATTAAGGTTGCAAGAGGAATTAAAATTGGAAGTTATGTTATAATAATTGCTTTAATTGCTATTAGTATATTTATAATTTCAAACACTATAAAACTTACTGTTTATGCTAGAAGAAAAGAAATTTCAATTATGAAATATGTTGGAGCCACAAATAGTTTTATTAGATGGCCATTTATTGTAGAAGGTATAATTCTAGGACTCTCTTCAGGTATTATTTCTTTAGCAATAGTATCAGGGTTATATATGCTTTTAGCAAACAATGTTCCTTTTGTTAATTTTTTAGCTAATCTAAACTTAAAATTGCTAGCATTTAATGAAATGTTTAATTTTATTGTAATTATTTATTTAGTTTTAGGTATGGGAATAGGTGTGATAGGAAGTACAAAGTCTATGAAAAAATATTTAAAGGTTTAAAAGGAGGAACGGTAATGCAAAAAGAATTATTTAGAACAATATTGGTTGCAGCTTTATTAATTTGCATTGCTACACCTTTATTTGCAGCAGATTTAGATGAACTACAAAACAAAAAAAATGAAATTCAAGAGCAAATTAATCAAACTAATGAAGAATTGAGCATAGTAAATGAAGACTTAACAGAGAATTTAAGACAAATTGAAAAATTAGACTCAAATATTAAAACTAATGAAGAATCTATTGTTCAAATGAATGATGAAATATCAAAAATTCAAGAAGAAGTTTCAAAAGTTGAAAAAGAACTTGAAGAAGCAACTATTGTATATGAAAAACAAAAACAGCTTTTAGACGAAAGATTGGTTGAAATTTATGAAGCTGGAGAAACAAATTATTTAGAAATAGTATTAGGAGCTAAAAGCATTTCGGATTTTTTTGCAACTTATTATATTGTTTCAGAACTTACATCATATGATGTAGAACTATTAGAATTTGTTGAAAATAAGAAAAACGAAATAGAACAAAATAAAGCTAAAATTGATGAACAAAAGAAAAACTTAGAAACACAAAAAAGAAATTTATCAAAAACAGAAATAGCATTATCAAATACGAGAGTATTAAGACAAAACTATATATCAAAATTAAGTCAAGAAGAACAAGAATTACAAGCTAAAATTGATGAATATTATGCTCAAGTTAATTTAGTAGAAGCAGAAATTAGAAGTTTAGCAAAAGTTGTTAATTTTGGAGAAGACTACGCAGGAGGAACAATGCAATGGCCAATCCCAGAACATTACCATATTACATCAAATTATGGAATGAGAGTTCATCCAATTACAGGAGTATATAAGCTTCATACAGGAGTAGATATTAGTGCATCAATAGGTACAGAATTTAAAGCAATTGCGAATGGTGTTGTTGTTAAAGCAGAATATAATTCGGCATATGGAAATATGGTTGTAATTGACCATGGTGGAGGAGTTCAAACTCTATATGCTCATGGTTCAGAAATTGTTGCTAAATTAGGACAGGTTATTAATGCTGGAGAAGTAGTTTTAAAGGTAGGTTCTACAGGATATTCAACTGGACCTCATGCACATTTTGAAGTTAGAGTTAATGGAAACCCTATGAATCCATTAGATTATGTTTCGATACCAGAGTAGTAGTTTGATAAACAATTACAATTTGTTATATTTTGTCCGCGTCAGCATTTCGTTTTTAAAAATTTGTATGGTGGGTATCCCTAAAGGGGGAACCATAGAATTTTTAAAAATGATGTGCGGTTAAACAGGACAAAATTTACAAATTGTTAAGTAAATAAGTATTAAGGAGAAAACCTATGAATAAAATATGTATTAGACTATTTAGTATAATATTAATAATGTGTGTAATTACAAATGCAAATATGGTTTTTGCTGTTACTCAATCTGATATTAATAAGCAAAAAAATGAACAGAGTCAAGTAAGTGAACAAATAGAAGATATTAAAGAACAAAAAGAAGAAGTGGAAGCAAAAAAATCAGAAGCACAAAAACAAGTAGAAAAATTAAATAATCAAATTGATTCATATGAAAATGAAATAGATAAACTTGAAATTCAAATTGATGATGCAAATAAAAAAATTAAAGATGCAGAAAAACAGTTAAAAGAAAATCAAGAACAATATGATGAACAACAAAAACTATTAGAGCAAAGATTAGTTGCTACATATGAAGCTGGAGAGACATCTTTTTTAGATGTAATTTTAAATTCAAATGGACTTGTTGATATGATTTCAAATTACTATTTGGTATCTGAAATTGTTGAACATGATACAGAATTATTAGATGAAATAGAAGCTAAAAAACAAGAAATAGAAAAATCTAAAAAAGAAATAGAAGATAGTAAAAAAACACTTGTTACTGCAAAAGCAAGTAAAGAAAGTGTTGCAACACAACTAAAATCAACTCAACAAGAAAAAAGTAAGTATGTAAATGAATTAACACAAGAAGAAGCAAACCTTGAAAAGGAACTAAAAGAATTAAAAAATCACGAAAGTAGTATTAGTAGCAAAATAAAGAGCATGCAAGCTGCATATGATGCTGAACTTGCAGCAAAAAAGAAAGCAGAAGAAGCTGCTAAAAATACTTCTAAATCAAGTAGTAATTCTAGCTCTAGTTCAGGTGGAAGTAGCTCAAATAAAGCAGCAAGCTCATATGGATTTGGATGGCCAGTGGCTAATCCAGTAATTGGTACAGGATATGGAGTTGCTGGCCGATATTGGAGTTCGGGACATCATACAGGAGTGGATTTTAGAGCTTCAACTGGTACACCAATTTATTCAATTGGTGATGGTATAGTATGTGATACTGGATATAATTCTGCATATGGAAATTTTGTTGAAATATATCATGGAAATAGTATATACAGTTTTTATGCACATGCATCTAGAGTCCAAGTATCATTTGGACAGAAAATCTCAAAAGGACAACAAATAATGCTTTCTGGAGCAACAGGAAATGTTACAGGTCCACATTTACATTTTGAAATTAGGACCCCAGGCTCTGCATATAGAAACTGTGTCAATCCTAGGCCATATTTACCATGATTGTAGAAAAAAGATTTAAAGTTAGGAAGGATATTGCAAACTAATGGAAGAAAAGAAAAAAAGAATCTATAGAACAATTATGATTATTGTTCTTACAGCATTTGTAACATTTATGCTAACATCATTTTGGATGTATTCAAATTTTAATGAAAATAATCAAACATTATCTATTACTGAGAATGGTGGGTTATTAAAAGAATTAACTTCATCTTCAGATTCTAATATAGAAAAATATTTAAATAAAATAAAAACTACAATTGATAAATATTATTTATGGAATAATAATATTAATGAAGAAGATTTAAAAAATGGTGCAATAGAGGGATATGTAGCGGGCCTTGGAGATGAATATACAGAATATATTCCTGCAGATAAAATGAAAGACTATAAAGACAATATTATGGGAAGTTTTGTAGGAGTGGGAATTTATATGGTAGCTGATGAAAAATCAGATAGAGTTTTGGTTTATTACCCAATTCCTGAAAGTCCTGCAGAAAAGGCAGGTATTAAATCTGGAGATTTAATTATAAGTGTTGATGGCACTGAATATACAGCTAAAGATTTTGATAGAATTGCTTCATTTATAAAAGGAGAAGAAGGAACAAAGGTTAATCTTGTCATAGAAAGAGAAGGAGAAAGACTATCATTTGATTTAATTAGAGAAAAGATAACTACAAATCCTATAACTATAAAAATGCTTGAAAATGATATAGGCTACTTAAAATTACCAAGTTTTGATGATGATACAGCAAATGGATTTAAAGATAAGGTAAATGAATTACAAAAACAAGGAGCTAAAAAATTAATAATAGATTTAAGAAATAATGGTGGAGGAATTGTTGATGAAGCTGTTGATATAGCAGATATGTTTTTAGATAAAGGCAAAACAATATATTCATCAGTTGATAATAAAGATAAAAAAACTGTTACTTCTTCAAAAAATGATCCAATATTTGCAATGAATGTGATTATCCTAGTAAATGAGAATTCAGCAAGTGCATCTGAAATATTAGCTTGTAGTATGCAAGATAATGAAAGAGCAAAATTAGTAGGTACCAAAACATATGGAAAAGGTATTATTCAAACTTTGCTTTCTCTAGCAGATGGCAGTGGATTAAAAATTACAACAGAGCAATATTATACACCTAAAGAAGTATCAATTCATAAAGAAGGAATTAAGCCAGATGAAGAAGTTAATCTTCCAGATACAGTAAAAAGTGTTTATAGGTTAGAAGAAAGTGAAGATACACAATTGCAGAAAGCAGTTGAGATGTTGAAATAATTAAAGGAGATCAAAATGAACTTACCAAATAAGCTAACAATATTACGAATTTTATTAGTACCTATAATGGTAATAATACCATATTTAAAAATACAAGGAGTCTTTTTAGATATTCCAATTAGTTTTTTAATAATGGAATTGATTTTTATAATCGCATCTATTACAGATAAATTAGATGGAACAATTGCTAGAAAAAGAAATTTAGTAACTACATTTGG
>DOYA01000073.1 GCA_003518755.1 Clostridiales bacterium
ACAACTCCAATTGTTGCACTACTTGCTGGAACAAAACTTCCCACTTGTGCCATTAATGTAATTAATGCCACTTGTCTCATATATGTTGATTTTCCAGCCATATTAGGCCCTGTAATAATTGATAGTCTGTTAAGATTTTCATCTAAATATGTATCATTTGGAATAAATTCTCCAGCTCCTAGCATTTTTTCAATTACTGGATGACGACCATCTTTTATATCTATTATTCCTTCTTTATTTATTAAAGGTTTACAATAATTCATATCTTCTGCAACTTTTGCAAATGATGAAAGTACATCTAAACAAGATATTGCCTCTGCTGTTCTTTGAAGCCTTTTTATGTTTCTAGATATCTCTTCTCTAATAGTTCTAAATGCTTCTAATTCCAGTTTTATAGCTTTTTCTTCTGCTCCTAAAATTTGGTTTTCCTTTATTTTAAGCTCTTCTGTAATATATCTTTCTCCATTTGTTAAAGTTTGTTTTCTAATATAATTATCTGGTACCATATTTTTATATGAATTGGTAACTTCTATGTAATATCCAAACACCTTATTAAATCCGACTTTTAAAGATTTAATCCCTGTTTTTTCCTTTTCATCTGCTTCTAACTTCATAAGCCAAGATTTTCCGTTTTGAGTAGCATTTTTTAATGTATCTATTTCCTCACTAAATCCAAGCTTTATGTATCCACCATCTTTGGTATTCATAGGTGGGTCATCAACAATTGATATATCGATTAATTTAAAAATATCTTGAAGTTCATCAATTTTTAAGTATATTTCTTTTAAATAATTTGATTGTACATCTGATAAAACTGCTTTTATTTCAGGAAGTTTGGTTAATGAATTTTTTAAAGTTATCATATCTCTTGGAGTTGCATTTCCATAAGCCATTTTTCCAGCTAAACGCTCAATATCATATACTTTTTTTAAACTCTCTATTATATCTCCTCTTAAAATTATGTTATTTTTTAATTCTTCAACAGCATCTAATCTTTTATTTATCTCGTTTTCATCTATTAATGGATCATTTAGCCATCTTCTTAAAAGTCTTCCACCCATTGAGGTTGAGGTTTTATCTAAAACCCATAATAAAGTGCCTTTTTTAGATTTATCTCTTAGCTTTTCTGTTATTTCTAGATTTCTTCTAGCATTAATATCTAGTGACATATATTTTGAAACTGAATATATTACAATTTTGTTTATATGTGATAAATCAGTCATTTGAGTTTTTTCAATATATTCTTTTAAAGCATTTATACTACAGATTGCTAACAAATTTTGCTTTATTTCAGTAAACTCATTTCCTTTGCTATCTACCAAAACAAATGTGTTTTGTATTTTTGATATATCTTCGCTAAAGTATTCTTCTTTAGCTAAAGTAATATATACATTTGGAAATCTAGTTTTAATTTTAGAAATTTCTTCTGTAGAATCCATCATCATTTTATTTGTAATAATTTCTGCAGGATTATATCTTGAAATTTCATCTAAAAGTAGTGAAAAATTATTATTTTCTTTTATTGAACTACTATAGAATTCTCCTGTTGAAATATCTGATATTGCTATACCAAAATACAAACCTGCTTTATATATAGCCATAATGTAATTGTTTTTTCTTTCTTCTAGCATATTTGATTCTACAACTGTTCCAGGTGTTACTATTTTAATTACGCCTCTTTTTACAATACCTTTTGTTGTTTTTGGATCTTCTAACTGCTCACAAATGGCTACTTTATATCCTTTTGAAACTAGTTTTGCTATATAATTTTCTGCAGCATGAAAAGGAACCCCAGCCATAGGGGCTCTTTCTTCTAATCCACAATCTTTTCCAGTTAAAGTAATTTCTAATTCACGCGAAACTAAAATTGCATCATCAAAAAACATCTCATAAAAATCGCCAAGCCTGTAAAATAAAATACAGTCTTGGTATTGTTCTTTTGTTTCTATGTAATTTTGCATCATTGGTGAGCATTTTGATTTATCAACTTGCATGTTTATTAGTATAACTCCTTCAATATTTAATTATATTTTTCATTAAGTTTTGATATTTTATTATCTAATTCATTTATTATTTTTGCGTAGAATACCATTTTTTTAGAATCTATTTTTGATAATCTATTATTTGCTTTATACTTTATCTTATGCTCTGTAGTTGCCCAAAAGTTCATTGCCATTGTTCTTAGTTGAATTTCCATTTTTACATTTGCTGTTGTACCACCAATATCAACAGGGATTTGTCCTATAATATGTAGCCCAGAATATCCACTTTTCTTTGGAGCATGCATATAATCTTTTATTTGCAATATATCTATTGAAGATTCTTTTTCTATAACATTTTTAATTTTAGGTATATCTGTTTTAAATGGGCAAATTATTCTTATTCCAGCTACATCATCAACATTTGATATTAAAGCTTTGTAATTTAAATCATAATTTTTTCTTTTCATTTTATTTATGATGCTATCTGGAGTTTTTATTCTACATTCTATATTATTAATTATATTATATTTATAAACTTTATTAAGTGATGTCTGAATTCCTTCTAATTCTTGTTTTGTTTTATCCATTGCCTTTTCATATATTGTCATAAGTTTTTGAAATTCTTGTTGTTTGGTATCAATAGGTATCATTTGCAACCCTGAAATAGCTGTTTCAACATTTTTTAATTCGCTTTTCATAATTATATTTCCTCCTACTTCAATAAACAATTTATAATTCACATTGAATTGTATTAATTAATTGTTGTCTTTATGAGGTTTAATTATGTCTTTTTTGTAAATTATTTTCAAACTCATTCTATCATAATAGATAATAATTATCAAGTTGTATTTTTTAATTATTGCTGAAATGTATTTCTTTAAGCTTTGATAGATTTTTTGATATACTTATAACTTCTATAGGTATTTCAACAAGTTTATTATTTACTGCTACATAGTTTATAATTTCTATATTGCTTAAATCCATTGCATTTTCTAGTTCTTTTATAACATAATGAAGTTGGACACAATGAGGAGATTTATCAATTGTAGCAAATATTAGTTTTTTAATCTTTTCTCTTGCAACCATTCCTATAAGTTTAGTAACTACCATATTTAGATGTTCTTTTTCCAAACATACATCATATATATTATTTGAAATTTTTTCCAATTCTTTAAAAGCTTCTGGTTGCATGCTTTCTAAGCAACTTCCAACTATAATCATTGTTTCTTGTGTATCAAAACAATTTGTTTTTAATAAATCTTTCATTATTCATACCTCTTTATTTTTTTATTTCATTCTTTAATATTTCATTAACAAATTCCCATCTGTATTTTATAAATTTGCCTTGTTT